>CAZLDA010000389.1:0-4437 GCA_964557875.1 uncultured Pseudomonadales bacterium
GCGCGCAGCGCGCGCGATCACCGCCAAGGCCGGTGTTTCGAACTCGATCGATTCGTTCGTAAGCACGTCGCCGAGGTACGTCGAGATGCGTTCAGGCAACAGATTCTTCAGCTGGAATTGCAGGCAGCGCGACAGCACCGTGATCGGCACTTTCTTCGGATCGGTCGTCGCGAGCATGAACTTCACGTGCGGTGGCGGTTCTTCGAGCGTCTTCAGCAACGCGTTGAAGCTGTGGCTCGACAACATGTGCACTTCGTCGATGAGATACACCTTGTAACGACCACGCGCGGGAAGATACTGCGCGTTGTCGAGCAGGTCGCGCGTGTCGTCCACCTTCGTGCGCGACGCCGCGTCGACTTCGATCAGATCGACGAATCGACCCTCGCTGATTTCTCTGCATGCGCTGCACACGCCGCACGGTGTCGGTGTTACGCCCGTTTCGCAGTTCAGACACTTCGCGAGAATACGCGCGATGGTGGTTTTCCCAACGCCGCGCGTGCCGGTGAACAGATACGCGTGGTGAACGCGGTCGTTCTCGAGCGCATGCATCAGCGCGCGCACGACATGCTCCTGCCCCACCAGGGCGTCGAACCCGGCGGGACGGAGTTTGCGTGCGAACACCTGGTAACTCATCGCGAGATCCTCGAAACGCCGCTATTGTAGGTGCCCGTCCCTCGCACTGTCACCGACATGGCTTCTGCCGAAGCATTTCTGATCATCGGACATCGCGGCGCCGCCGGTCTCGAGCCTGAAAATACGCTGCGATCGTTCGCACGTGCGCTTCGCATCGGCGTCGACGCCATCGAACTCGACGTCTACTGCGTCGAAGGCAAATTGATGGTGATTCACGACGACACACTCGAGCGCACGACCAATGGCCGCGGCGACGTCATGGCTACGTCCTACGAGGCATTGCGCCGACTCGACGCCGGCAACGGCGAACGTATACCGACCCTCGACGAAGTGCTCGAGCTGGTCGCTGGCAAAGTGACGGTCAATGTGGAACTGAAAGGCAAAGGCACCGCCGCGCCGCTGGCCAGGCATGTTGCTGCACATCCGGGAGACGACCTGCTGGTGTCGTCGTTCGACCATCGCGAACTCGGGGCGTTTCGCGCCGCCGCACCGAAAGCCCGCGTCGCGCCGCTGTTTCACAAGGCTTCGTCTCGGATGTTCGAGATCGCCGACGCGCTAGACGCCTGGTCGATCAATCTGTCGGAGAAGCTCGCAACCACGGATCGGCTGCAGACGATCGCGGATAACGGTTATCGCGCGCTCGTGTACACCGTCAACGATCCAGGAGTCGCGAAGCGCCTCAAGGCCGATGGGGCCGGCGGCATCTTCACGGACTTTCCGGATCGGATGCAGGCACTCCGATCGTAGCGAGTGCTATGGCGTGTCCGCAGCGTAGCTGGAGTCCGAAGCAGAGCTATGGCGTGTCATCCAACGACGCGAGTTCGCGCTGCAGCTGGTACTTCTGATCGGTGACGATCTTCTCGAGCACCTCGACACGCTCCTGCAGCGCATCTACCTGATGTTGCAATTGTGTGGTCACACCGGAATCGGGCAACCGCCGGCGGCCGTCCTGCCACAGCTTCATCAGCGGAATCGAGCAACCGATCAGAACCGTTAGAAACAGAAACGTGAAGAAATCCATGGGTGTTCCCCGTGATCTTGTAAAAGTCGCCTCATCGAGTAGTGCGGCGCGCCGTTCAGGCGTCGATCCGCTTGAGTTCGCGTTGCAGTTCGAACTGACCCGACGTCACATGCGATTCCATGCGGCGTAGTTTCAGTTCGATTTGATCCAGGTCCGCCTGCACACCGCGTAGACTGCGGCGCGGGGACAGCCGTGCGCCGAGCTCCGGCGCCGGTGACGAGTGGTCGGTGCGGTTCTTCTCCACGACAGCGTCCTCCTTCACGGCATCCACGGCATCGTCCGTCGGTGCTTTCGGTAGCACGAAAGCCGCGACGATGTACGCCGGGATCACGATCTGCGGCATGAAGATCACTCCGCTGATCGCGATGCAACGCACCACCCAGACCTCCACGCCGAAATATCGGGCGATGCCCGCGCAGACGCCCGCGATCTTCTGGCGTCGTTTGTCTTGATACACGCGCGCGGTGCGATAGCCTGCTGAGCCGGCCATCGCTTGCCACTGTGCCTGGCGACGGCGGCTGCGTCGTTCCCAACGCGCTTCGCGATGACGCTCGCGACGTGCCCGCTTCGAGTCGTAGCGATCCTGACTCGAGTCTCGATCCCGATCGTCGTCGCGCTGTCCGCGTCGGCTGCGCAGTTCGCGCTCGAGCCGCTCGGCCGTGTCGTCGACGAAATCCGCGGCGCGATTCGTTACGTGTTCATTCGTCGCGGAGACGAACCCCTGCACTGCTCTTTCGAGACGCTCCACCGAGCGCTGAAACTCGGTGCGTGCATCGTCACGCGCATCTCGGCGTGAATCGTTTCGATTGTCGCTCACGATCCCACCTTCGAATATTCCTGCGCCGACAATCGCGCCCGCCAGCCGGGGGTCTCATCGTCGAGGATCGATTCGAGCGTCTCGATCCGCTCGCCCATGCGTTCGGCTCGCACCGACAACAGTTCGAGCAACTGGCGTTCTTCGGCCGACAGTTCGCTGCTGGCTCGTTGCTTGCTGCGGTAGTGCATCAGGATCCACATCGGCGCAACGATGACGAGAAAAACGATCGTCGGAACAAAGAACGCGACAACGACTCCGTCCATCGCTGCTCCTAGTTAGATTGCGAACCGCCCGCTGACGTTGTCCCCGCCGGGGATTGACCGCCGCCGACCCGCAGCTTCAGCGCCTTCAGATCTTCATCGATCTTTTCGCCGCCTTCCAGTTCCTTGATTTCGTCGGCCAGCGTGCGTTGACCCAGGTCGAAGGCTTCGATCTGCCCTTCGAGATCGTCCATTTTGCGCTCGTACTGTTCGAAGCGATGAATCGCGTCGTCGAGGTTGGCATCGTTCAACTGGCGCTTTACGCCCAGACGCGTTTTGGCCGCCTTGCCGCGCATGATGATCGCGTTCTGGCGGGTCTTGGCATCCTTGATCTTGTTCTGCAGCGCGCCGGTGTCTTCCGACAGCTTCGCGAGGGTTTCCTCGAGCATCTGCAGTTCGCGCGTGGCGGACTCCGAGCTTTCGCTCGCCTTGTTGCGTTCTACCAGCGCCGCACGGGCCAGGTCGTCGCGGCCTTTGCGGATCGCGACTTCGGCTTTGCGTTCCCATTCACCCGCCTCTTCCTTCAACCAGTCACGGCGGCGAACGAGTTCCTTCTTGTCTGCGATGGTGCGGGCCGACGTGGTGCGGACTTCCACGAGGGTCTCTTCCATCTCCTGGATAATGAGGCGGACCATCTTTTCCGGATCTTCTGCCTTGTCGAGCAAAGCGTTCAGATTGGAATTGATGATGTCCGTCATGCGGGAAAATATGCTCATCTGCGTTGCCTCCTGAGGCTTACGACCGGAAAGATTCCGTCAACTCCCCATATCAGTATTCGTGCCACCTCGGAGTGTTTCGATAAGCCGATGATGTACAACGATATTCATACCGGAACGCCATCGCGTGAGCAATCTCGCTGTCTGGGGTCATGGTGGATATCGCCAACAGTTGGCAGAATCACCCAATGGATCGGGAAGTCGAACGGCTGCTAGGGGAAGCTCCGGCATTTCTGCAGGTGCTCGACGACGTTTCGAAAATCGCCCCGCTGGAGAAGCCCGTGCTGATCGTCGGCGAGCGCGGCACCGGCAAGGAACTGATCGCGGCGCGGCTGCACTACCTGTCGAACCGCTGGGACGCCGAGTTCATCAAAATGAATTGCGCGGCCATCAGCGACTCGCTGCTCGAATCTGAACTGTTCGGCCACGAATCCGGCGCGTTCACGGGCGCCACGCGCAATCACCGCGGGCGATTCGAACGCGCCGATGGCGGCACGTTGTTTCTCGACGAACTCGCGACGACCTCGAAGCTCGTGCAGGAGAAAATCCTGCGGATCATCGAATACGGTGAGTTCGAGCGCGTCGGCGGCAACAAGACGTTGCGCGTCAGCGTGCGGCTCGTCGCGGCGACGAACGAAGATCTGCCCACGCTTGCCGACAAAGGTGTGTTCCGGCGCGACCTGCTCGACCGGCTCGCGTTCGACGTGATCACGCTGCCGCCGCTGCGCGAACGCCGCGACGACATCGTGCTGCTGGCCGAACACTTCGCCATCAACATGGCGACTGAACTCGGACAGACGTTGTTCCCCGGCTTCACCGAACGCGCGCGCGAAGCACTGCTCGCGCACGACTGGCCCGGCAACGTCCGCGAACTGAAGAACGTCGTAGAGCGCTGCGTGTACCGCAATCCCGACCCGCTCAAGCCTGTCGACGTAGTCACGCTCGATCCGTTCGAGTCACCCTACAGACCACGCGCTGCCGCAGCGCCCC
>CAZLDA010000390.1:0-4405 GCA_964557875.1 uncultured Pseudomonadales bacterium
TGATCAAACCGGTGTCGGCGGCTTCGTGCGTGAAGTAGCTGCCAGGCGTCGGCGCATCGGGCGTGAGTCCCACCAGCAGCGGTTGCTTGCGAAACAGCGCGTCGACTTCGCGCGCGAGTTGCTCGCGGCTCAGATAGTGGCGTGCTGGAACGCGCAGGCAGTGTTCGGCGAGATCGGTGGTGCCGTTCTTCAGGTGCTTCGCGGCCCGGTCGAGCAGTTGATGCTGGGTCTCCAGTTTCATGGCGTCAGCTCGCAAGCTTCGCCGCATGCGGCGGCGCGTGCAGTACGCCCAGGTCGCCGCCCACGTCGTACGCCTTCAATTTCGGCAGCACTTTGTCGACGAGCAGCTGGTAGTTGCGGTTCGCAACGTCGGCTTCCATGCCGCCGAAGCGGATCTGGATGATCAATCCGCCGGCATCGCACTTGTTCACGTTGTCGAGAATCTTCTCGACGACCTGATCCGGCGTACCCCAGACCTGCAGGTCCGCGAGGAAACCGTTGAACTTCTCGAGCCCGTGCTTTGCGATATTGCGTGCGAGCCCTGCGTAGTATTCGTAACCCTCGATCTCGGCGAACTTCTGGTTGGCGAACTGGTAATGCTCGACGGTGGAGCGGGCATAGCGCTGCAGATACACGTCGCGCATGCGTTGCGCTTCTGCGGCGTCTTCGCTCACGCCGAGAAACAGCGCGAGGATCGGTTTCGGCGCTTCGATGCCGTTCAGTTCGCGAAAACGGTCGCGATAGTTCGCGAGTTCCTGCTGCACGAGTTCCCACGGCTTCTGCGCGATCACCATCACGCCGACGCCGAGCTTCGCCATCAGGTCGAGCGAGTACGGCGAGATTGCCGACGCGAACGTGCGGCCTTTGAACGAGGCAAAGGGGCGAGGGCGCAGTTCGAAACTCGGCTGCTTGTACAGTTCGCCGTCGTGTTGCATCACGCCCGTTTCGAGCGCGTTCAGAATGGCTTCGGAGTATTCGGTGAAGCGCCGGCGCGACTCGCTCATCTCCGCGCGGAACGCATCGAACTCGACGCGACCGAGACCACGACCTATACCGAGAATCGCGCGCCCCTGCGAAAGATGGTCGAGCAGGATGAAGCTCTCGGCCACGCGCACCGGATCGTGCCAGGGCAGCACCGTCACCATCGTGCCGAGCTTGATGCGCTGCGTCTGTCCGGCGACCCATGCGAGAAACTGCGGCACGTTCGGCGTCATCATGTAGTCGGTGAAGTGATGCTCCGGCGTCCAGATCGAGTCGAAGCCGTCCGGTTCTGCACGCGCTGCGAGTGCGAGTTCCTGTCTATAGACGTCGGCGTCACTGAGTTTACCGTCGAGCGCCTGGAAACTCAGACCGAGACCGGTATGCATCGTTCTTCTCCGCGCGATTCTTGGCGAGGAATCTAACATGCGTTAGAATTATTCGGCAAGCGCGCCTATGTCGCACCTATATATAGGTACTGGATGAGCGAAGACTCGGGCAGCACGAAGTCGGACCGTACCCGGCTGCGGATCCTGCACGCAGCCGCCAAAGCATTCCGGCAGTACGGTTATGCGGCGAGTTCGCTGCGCGACATCGCGGAGAGCGCCGACATGCAGGCAGGCAGCCTGTATTACCACTTCGACAGTAAGGAGGCGCTGGCCGAAGCCGTGATGGACGAAGGCGTACTCGGCGCACGACACGCTGCCGCCGCCGAGATCGAGGCGCTCGGGCCCGACGCGAATCCCCTGGAGAAGATCGAAGCGGCTTTTCGCGGTCATCTCGCATACCTGCTCGACGAAGCCGATTTCGCCGTGGCAACGCTACGAATGTTGCACCAGACGCCAGACGCGATCCGGAGCCGCCATCTGCGCAAACAACGCGCGTTCGGGCGTTTCTATGCGCAACTCTTCGAGGAAGCGCGCGACGCGGGCTTCATCAGGCCGGAATTCGATCTCTCGGCGCTGCGGATGCTGCTGCTGGGGGCGCTCAACTGGTCGCCGGAGTGGTTCCACGCCGATCGTCTGCCGCCGGAGGAACTCGCGCGTCAGCTGTCGCGCATGTTGCTGCATGGCGTGACGCCGGCGAACGTGGCGACGCTGAGCCGGCGACAGCGCAAGGAGCGAAGTTCGTGAAGGCGATCCGTTCAGCTCCAGCAGGAGTCTTGCCGTGCTCGATCTCGAACTGACCAACCGCATCGTCGTCGTGACGGGCGGTGCGTCCAACATCGGGCGCGGCATCGTGCACGCGTTTGCGCAGCAGGGCGCGACTGTTCAGATCGTCGATTTCGACGAGCAGAAGGGTGCAGCTACGCAGAAAGAAGCGCTCGCGCTCGGTGCGGCGGACTGCCGGTTGCTCGCCGCGGATCTGTCGACGCCGGAAGGCTGCGCGGCCGCGATGCGCACGGTGCTCGACGCCTACGGACACATCGACGTTCTCGTCAACAACTTCGGCTGGGGCGGCCCCGGACTACTGCTCACCACCGACAGCGCGCAGTGGGAATTGATGTGGCGAATGAACCTCGGCGCGACCATCGCATGCAGCCACGCGGTGCTGTCGGACATGAAGGCGAACAAACGCGGTGCGATCGTGTCACTCGCAAGCGACGCGGCTCAAGGTGTTCCCAACCAATCGGTTTATGGCGCGATGAAGGCGGGCGTGGTGTCCTTCACGCGCGCGATCGCGAAGGAGTTCGGCCGCTACGAGGTGCGCGCGAACGTGATTTCCCCGGGCGTCGTGTTTCCGCAACCCGGCGACGCGGGCGACAAGAGCGTTTGGAGTCAGAACAAGACCGTGCTCACCGAAAAGCAGATTGCGGACACCTACGCCTTGCAGGCGCTCAGACGCGCTACGCGGCCGTCCGATATCGCGCAGGCAGCGCTGTTTCTCGCATCCGACGTCACCGCGCGGCAGGTGACCGGACAGATCATCAGCGTCAGCGGCGGCTGGTGGATGCCCTAAGCGACCTTCGCGGAGGCGAACGTGATGAACGAGTTCGACTCATTGGATGTGAGCGGTCCGAAATTGTACGAGACCGACATGTGGTGGCCGATCTTCGCGCGGTTGCGTGCCGAAGATCCGCTGTGGGCACCGCACATCCTCCTAGTTCGAGCCCCGTCCGCTCCGCATGGCGGGTGGTTGCTCACCCGCCACGCCATACGTCTCAGAACAAGTCAGACAGCTGCTTCTTGATCCTGTCGAACCAGCCGGTGCCGCTCTTGCCTCCGGCGGAGGCCTTCTCGATGCCGTCGAGTTGCTCGTACATCGGCTTGTAGTCCTCCTGTTTCCCGTAACCCAAGAGCTCCGCCATCTGCAGCTGCTCGCGCGCCGCCTTGAGATCGCCGGCAAGCTTCTCGTTCTCCTCCTTAGTACGGTCGTTCTTCTCCGCAAGGAGCTGGGCGTCCTGCAGGAGGTTCTCGGCCCGTAGCTTGGGTAGTGGAATCACCTCAGTGGTAACGACCAAGGTTCCGAGCGCGGCTTGAAGCTGCGCCTTCGCTTCATCGATCCTGCCGGCGTCGATGAGAGGTGTGATCGCCTTGATCGCGTCCGGATACGTCGCCAACGGAATGTTCGAGGTGCGTATCTGGATCTCGCTGCCGAGAGCGTCGATGAGCACACGTGCCTTCTGGATTCGCCCGGCAGCGAGTTCTCGCTTGGCCTCGTCGATCGTGGCCTTGACGGTGTCTCGGCTCGCGAACAGGTCGTAGCTCACAACCGTTGTGGAAGCTGGCGCTAGTGCCAGCTTGGGGTCGCGTGCAACGATGAGCTCGAGCTTGCCTGTGACGTCGGCGAGCACCTTGATCGCCTCGTCGGTGTTCTTGTCCTCTAATGCCTTGAGCGCCTGTTGCGTCTGGGAAATAGCCGCCGCTGCGTCGGCAAGGAGCTTCTTGCGCTTCTCTGTTGCCGCGTCAAGGGCCTGCTTATCGACCTGCGCCTGGACTGCGTTGCTGGACTCGGATTGAGGCTGGGGTTTGCTGGGGAGCGCAGTTTGCGCGGCCAAGCTGGGTGCTGCGACGAGCAGGCCCACGCTCAGTAGGGCGGCGCGGATCGTCATGAGGAAAAATGGGCGCGTCGTCTGGTTCGAAGTCTTGGTTGCGGATGAGTACATGCGGCTTGACCGGCCCGCAACGCGGGCGGACCCTTCCGGCGTGGGAAGCGAGTGTTGCGATGACCCGAACAGACTGTTCGGGCGGCTCAGCATGAATGTCTTCATGGTGTGTGCTCCGATTCAGTTGATTCGCACCGACAGGAAACCCGACCCGTCAGCTCGCCGCGCTAGATAGGTTGAGCGCCGAGAATTTCAAGAGCCCGAGTGCAACGGAGCGGCGGGCAATCCCCAAAGTCTTGCGCCGGATTTAGGTGTGGTGCTGATACGGCCAGATCGATTTGTCGGTGGGAGCCCTGCTCACCCTGGTCGCCACCATTTCCG
>CAZLDA010000391.1:0-4403 GCA_964557875.1 uncultured Pseudomonadales bacterium
CGGCCGCCCGAACGTCGAGACGGCGCTCGAGCAGTTCGCTCGGCAGCCCCGCGGGTACCTGATCCGTCAGCGTCACCAACGCTTCTGCCGCTTCGAGCTGCGCGCCCGGATAACGACCCGTCAGCACCTCGACCGCGCGCACGGCTTCGCGATACGCGAGGTCGAGTTGCAGCGACGAGTCGCGGGCGGTTTGCAGCGTCTGCTGCGCGAGCGTTACGTCGAGTTCGTTTCCTATACCGATCTGCAGGCGCTGTTGCGCCAGCGCCACCGCTTGTTGCGCGTCACCGATCATCTGTTGCGCGATGTCGCGTTGCAGGCGGCTTTCGGTCGCCACGAACCACGCCTTCGCGAGTATGCCGACGAGCGACTGACGCGCCGCCGCGAAGTCGGTTTCGACCGACAGATACGACTCTTCAGCGGCCCGCTTGCCGTATCGAACGCGACCCCAGACATCCACTTCCCAGACCGCGGACAGCAGCGCGCCGGACGTGCCGGTGAAATCGCCGCCGAGTTTGCCGCCGCCCTTGCCGAACGCATTCACCGTCGGCAGCAGCCGACCGCCGGCCGCCTTGACGTTCGCTGCCGCCTGCTCGACACGCGCCGCCGCCACACGCAGATCGGGGTTGTACCGAAGCGCATCGCCAACGAGCTCATCGAGCCGCGGATCGCCGAATGCACCGAGCCACGGTTCGAGCACAACCCCCGGCGCGGCATTGCCTTGCCAACCTTCCGGTAAGGAAACACCCGGCAAACCCTGTTGCCGCACCTCATCGCGCGAGGGTGCATCCTTCAGCGCGCAGCCACCCGTCACCAACAACACTGCAATGGCGCCGACGACCCAGGTCGCTATACCGCGTGCCGCACGCATCAATGCAGCTTCAATACGAGGTAGTCGAGCTTCGCGCCGACTCTGAGGATCACTTTGCGGACGATGTGAATCATCGCGCCGCTTTGCGTATAAACCGCGCCATTGCCCACGGCACCGGCGGCGAGGAAGAGGTCCTGGTACTTCGGGTCGACGTCGAGCTTGACCGGGAAGCGATTCGGCGGAATCGGCGCAGTGCCGGTTGTTGGCAGGGTATTCGCAATCGCGAGTTGGCCCTGGCCCTGCGCCCACACGATCGAATCGACCTTCGCCTTGATGATCTGCCCCGGGTACGTCAAGAGCGCAAACTCCGCTTCGTCGCCGGGCTCGATGAGGCGCAGTTCGTTCTGCGCGAACAACGCGATCACCTGATACTCGGCTTCGACGAACGTCATCACCGGCGTCACCGGAAACGCGGCCGTCATTGAGCCCGGTCGCAGCGCCACGTTGATCGCGTAACCGTCGGCCGGCGCGTACACCGTGGTCTGGCTGAGTTCCCATTGCGCCTGCGCGAGTTGTGCGCGCACCTGTGCCACTTCCGCCTGATCGTCGCCGACTCTCGCGTCGAGTTGCGCGCGGATCGACGACTCGTTCGCCCGCGCCGCCGCGAGGTCCGCTTCCAGGCGTTTCACATCGGTCTGCGCGGATTCGAGCGCGAACCGGTCGCCCGCGCCTTCTCTAACGAGTTCCGCGTTCTGTCCCACGCGGGTCTTTGCAAGTTCGAGGTTCACGGCAACGCTGCGTGTCCTCGCAACGGCCGCGTCGAGGTCTTCGCGCGTTTTGTTGGTAGTGCCGCGTGCACTTTCGAGCGCGGCTTCGAGCGCCCGCACCTGAAGCTCGTAAGGCGTCGGGTCGATCTTGAACAGCACGCCGCCTTTCTTGACGAGACGGTTCGGCTCGACCGGCACCTCGATCACCCGGCCGCGAACCTGCGGCACGATGTTGATTACGTACTTCAGCACGCGCACGTCGGACGACGACGGCGCTACGACGTTCAGGGTCAGAATCAACGCCGCGATGCCGAAAATCGGCAGCGTAACCACGATGACCTGCGACGTGGCATTCCACGGCAGCCACTTGAACTTGAAGAAGATCAGCCAGACGAAGAACGAGTAAATACCGAGCAGCAGTGCTTCCACGTCAGGCTGCTCCGACCGGACCGGCTTCGGCGGCTTGCGCGTGGCGTTGCTCGGCGACCTTCAGCCGGTCGCGCAGGCGGCGCAGGTCTTCGCTGAGGTAGCCGCGGCGCTCGAGACCGTCGAGCTCTTCGCGGAGGGCAACGATCCGATCGCGCGGCAAGTCACCGCGTTCCGCGAGATCGGTGTGCTCCACGAAATAGTCCTCGTGCTTTTCGGTGCCGGTCGCCATCGCCGTGATCGAAGGGCGCGTGTACGCCCACAGCCACGCAAGCGGCCACAACAAACCGCCGAATACCAGCGACAGCAGACACAAGACGTGGATCGCTTCCTTCTGCGGGTGATGGCGCTTTTCGGCCGCCTTCTGCGGCAGCACGTGCACCATCCAGAACAACCCGATCAACGCCGGCGGAATCACGATCAGGATGAACCACGCCAGACCGTTCGCCGCTGCATCCAGTGCGTCTCCGGAAAGGAACGACGCCTGCGCAGTGCCGGCGGCCAACAATCCCACCGAGGCGAGCAGCGCCTCACTCTTCTTAGGTCGAATCGACATGCGTCTCTTACTGCTTTGAGTTGATTGCGGCGGTCGATCCTATCCGGCCGCACGCGCCCATGACCACTCTATTGTTTTGGAACCACCACACTCCGGAAGAATGCCGTCGTGTCGTCATCGGGCACGCCGAACGAGGCCGTGTAGAGAGTGCCGAACTGCGGGTCCGCATACACGCTCGATAGCGCCCGGTCGACTGCGAGCCGGAAGTCGTCGTCGTTGCGCGCGAGCGCAAGCGCCAGGGCCACGAACGTGAAGTTGCGCTCCAGCACGGTCAGTTTCTTTGCAGCGGGACTGCTTTGCACCGCCTGCAGCAACTGCGCGCGCTCGCCGAACAACACGTCGGTACTCCCGTCTAATACCGCCGCCAGACCCGCCTCGTAGTTTGCAACGCCCGCCACGTTGGCCGACAGACGCATGCTGGCAATCCGCGACTTCAGCGCGTCGATTGTTTCGGAACCGACCAGCGCGGAATACGTGCGCTGGTTGAGCGTCGGCGGGGGCGTGCCGCGCCAGAGCGGTTGATACGCCTTCGGACGCTCCTCGAGCGTGCGCCTGAACTGCTCGGGCGCATCGCTGCGCACCAGTGCCGAAACGCCGCCGGGGAAAATCGGAATCGAGAACGACGCCTGCTCGCGATTTGCGAGCGTCACCGTATCGGCGCTGCAGACGAGATCGGCACGGTGTTCCGAAACATCCGCGAATCCGCTGCCGACCACCACCCACTCGACGGTGAGCGCCGACATTGCGAGGTCGCGCTTCATCGCTTCCGCCACTTTGCCGCAGAGTTCCACCGAGTAACCCACCGGCTTGCCCGAAGCGTCGCGCGACGACATCGGCGCGGCGTCGGGGCGGTAGCCGAGCACGATCTTGCCGCTCGACCTGATGCGGTCGAGCGTGGTCGTTGGGGCGGGTGCCGGCGCAGGTGCCGGTTCAGCCGCGACGGGAGCCGCTGTAGCCGCGGCCGGTTTGCTAGCGGCGTAAGCGGGCACAACGGCAATCATTGCCATGGCACACGCGCCTGCCAACGCGATGCCGAATGCGACGGCCAGGTCGGTGCCGCGCGATGCGATCGATGCTGATTTACGCATGTTCATCCTCCTTTCAAGCCGCACGGGCAGGTTCGGACGCGCTCATGCTGCGTTTCACCATGAAGCGCGGCGCCATGAACAGCCAGATGAGCCAACCGAGGCCCATCACCAGCATGCCGCCCATCACCGCGTCCACGCCGGCGGCGTAGAGCGCATACACGCTGTACGCAATGCCGATGACGGTGATCGCGATCGTGCGTGTATACGCCCCTCCGATCACACCCGCGCTCTGCAGAATCACGGTCAAAGCGGACAGCGCGATGATGTACGGCACCACGTTGGTGACCACTGCGAGGTTCACCAGCGCGCCGAACTGGGACGACAGATCAGGTGAGATCGTCATGAGCGCAAGCAGCGTCTGCACCACGCCCATGATGATCATGCCCGTGATCGGGGCGCCCGCTGCGGTTGCCTTGCCGAACACACTGGGGAACATGTGCGTGTCCGCAGCATCCTTCGCAACCGATGCCAGCGTGAACTGCCAGCCGAGCAGCGAACCGACACACGCCATCACGGCGAGACCCATGACGATCGAGCCCACCGTGGGGTTGAACATCTGCGCGAACGCCGTACCGAACGAGCCGGTCGAGTTCTGCAGGTCGGCGTTCGGCACCACGCCCTGGATCACGGTGGTGGACAACACGTAAACCACCGCGGCGCCGAGCGTGCCGAGCAGACACGCGATGGGCACGTCGCGTTTGGGATTCTCCACGGAAGACGCGTTCTGCGACGCGGACTCGAGCCCAAGGAACGCCCAC
>CAZLDA010000392.1:0-4382 GCA_964557875.1 uncultured Pseudomonadales bacterium
CAAAACAGCCGGCTTACGCCGGCCGCTCGCCAGACGAGCGGGGGTAGGGAGGCACGCGCGCCTTTTGGCCCTCTGCCGGCGCCGCTGGCAACGCAGGCGTGGGCGCACTGCAACGCCGCCTCGACGCATTTTTTCATCGGAGATAGAATCACCTTCAGCGCAGGCGATCCGGCGATTCCTTCCTCGCCGCGCTGCTTAGTTCATCCGCCTTGGCGGAGCAGACGCATACGAGGCCGAGGTGATCGTACACGCGCAGCGTCTGTTCGCGCTGATCGAGAACACGCAGGGAAGAACACTAGATATCGCCGCACTCGAACGCTCGGTACAACGCTTGTTCGCAGAATCGACGCCGCGCGAGAACAGCGTTGCGGTCATGACGATTCATCGTGCGAAGGGACTCGAATTCGATCACGTCATGGTTCCCGGATTGCATCGCGTCAGCAGGATCGACGATGCACCGCCAATTCTGTGGCGACCGGAGTCCGGCCGACTTCTACTCGGCGTGCGCGGCACTCGCAACGGCGACGGCGTACATCGATGGTTGAGCCATGAAGAGCGCCACCGTGATGCAAACGAGCGCACGCGTCTGCTGTATGTCGCGGCAACACGCGCGCGAAGAACGTTGCACCTCTTTGGCGTGCTGGAAGAAATCGATGGTGAACCAAAGCCGCCTCCGGCGCGTTCGCTGTTCGCGCCGATCTGGAGAGCGGCGCGCGACAGCATCGAATTGGTACGCGATGCAGCGCGCCCAAACAACCCGTCATCTTCGCCCAACGACCGACGGCTTCGACGTGTTCTCCCAGCGGACTACATTTGGCGCCCGAGCCCCGAAGCGTCTGATCGTTCGATGTGACGGACCCAACGACCCAGCAATGGCTGGCCTTGATTTTTGCGAAGGGCACGCCGACAATCGCCGACCATGAACAGCACAGCCACACGCCGACAAATCGAATCTAACGAGCCAGTTTCGTCGGCGGTCGCTGTCGCGACGTATTGGTTTGGCTACGCATTTACGACTTAGCGTGGCCTGATCCTTAGATGGAAGGGCGACGCAAGTTGCCCTCCGGGAGACCCCGACGGGCAACGGCCTCTCGGGGTTTTTCGTTTTTGGAGATGGAACATGGAGCAACTCGAAAATCTGAACGTCGTAGCGCAGGAGCTATTGGTGACACCTGCACAACTCAAGACGGAGCTACCGGTGTCCGATCAGGTGCGCCACAAGGTTCATGAAGCTCGCGAGCAAGTGCGGAACATCCTCAACGGCACCGATCATCGCTTGCTGATCGTCGTGGGACCGTGCTCGATCCACGACGTCGTGGCCGCTGAAGACTATGCGCATCGTCTGAAAGCGTTGGCCGATGAACTCGCACCGGACCTGCTGATCGTGATGCGCGCCTACTTCGAGAAGCCGCGCACCACCGTTGGCTGGAAGGGACTCGTCAACGATCCGTTTCTGAACGATACGTTCCACATCGAGGAAGGGATTCGCATCGCGCGAAGCCTGTTGATACGAATCGCCGAAATCGGACTGCCACTCAGCACCGAGGCACTCGACCCGATTTCTCCCCAGTATCTTCAAGAGCTGATCGCGTGGTCCGCCATTGGCGCGCGCACCACCGAGTCGCAGACACATCGCGAGATGGCATCGGGGCTATCGTCGGCGGTCGGTTTCAAGAACGGTACGGACGGCAGCCTCGACGTTGCCATCAACGCGCTGCAGTCGGTATCGAAACCGCACCGTTTCCTCGGAATCAATCAATCGGGACAAGTATCGATCATCCACACACGCGGCAATCGTGCCGCACACGTCGTGCTGCGCGGAGGTCACGCGGGTCCGAACTACGATCGCGATAGCGTGACCGACTGCGAGCGACAGTTGGCGGTCGCGGGATTGGTGTCGAACATCATGATCGACTGCAGCCACGCGAACTCCGGGAAAGATCCGCTGCGCCAGATGGTCGTCGCGCGCGATGCGGCTTCGCAGATTCAAGCGGGGAACCGTTCAATCATGGGATTGATGATCGAAAGCAACATCAACGCCGGCAATCAGAAGCTGACGAAAGACCCACGGCAGCTTGCGTATGGCGTTTCCGTAACGGACCCGTGTCTGGATTGGACGACCACGGCAGAGCTGCTGCGAGAACTGGCGGTCGGCTTGCGAACCACACTTCCCAGACGAGTGCGTTCAGTGGCAAACGCCGACGCGGCATAGCGCCGCAGTTAGGGTTACTGGTAGTAAGCGTGTTCGCGCACGCTGTGGTCGGTGCTGTCGCGAATTGCGACGAGCTCCGGGATCTGTGCGAGTAGCGATCGCTCAACGCCCTGCTTGAGCGTAATGTCGACCGCGGAACAGCCTTGGCATCCGCCACCGAACTGCAGAACGGCGGTGTTGCCGTCGACAACCTCGAGCAGCGTCACTTGCCCGCCGTGCGAGGCGAGCCCTGGGTTGATTTCGTTGTAGAGCACGTAGTTGATGCGATCTTCGATCGGGGCATCAGGGCCGACACTGGGTACGCGCGCGTTCGGGGCTTTGATCGTCAGCTGACCGCCCATCCGATCGTCCTGAAAATCGACTACGCCGCCTTCTAGATACGGCTCGCTACGCTTCTCGATCCACGCGGTGAAACCGTCGTAGGTCACCGGTACGTCGTCGTTCTGTTGTTCACCGGGGCGGCAATAGGCAATGCACGTTTCGGCCTGCGGCGTGCCCGGCTGGCTGACGAATACGCGGATACCCACGTCGGGGTGCTCCTGCTTGGCGAGCAGGTCGCGCAGATACCCTTGGGCGGTCTTGGAGATCTCGATCATTGGATATACCCGACTAAATCGGTCGGGAATGTTACGCAATAGAACTGCGAACCGCCAGGCATAACCGAGCGGCGTTACATGTCCTTCGTGAACCCGGCTCATGTTGACCGCAGGCTGCTTCCATTGCGCTCACGTTGGCTCAAGGTAGGATGCCCTGCAATTTCGAAACCGGAAGACCCAACCGTGCCCTCTACAGCGCTCGCCGAAGCCCTCGAACGACGCATCCTCGTCATCGACGGAGCTATGGGCACCATGGTGCAACGTCACCGCCTGGGAGAAGCCGATTACCGCGGCGATCGGTTCGTCGACCATGGTCGTCCGCTCGTCGGCAATCATGACCTCCTGACGCTGACCCGCCCGGAAATCATCAGCGACATTCATCGCAGCTATCTGGCCGCGGGTGCCGACATCATCGAAACAAACACCTTCAGTTCGACGCGAATCGCGCAGGCCGACTACGGCCTCGAAGCGATCAGCGAGGAAATGAACCTGGTAGCGGCCCGGCTCGCACGCGCTTGTGCGGACGACTATTCCACGCCCGAACGGCCTCGTTTCGTTGCTGGCGTGCTCGGGCCAACGAACCGTACGGCTAGTTTGTCACCAGACGTAAACGACCCGGGCGGCCGCAACATCACGTTCGTTGCGTTGGTCGAAGCGTATGCAGAAGCCATGCGCGGTTTGCTGGCAGGCGGCATCGACCTCGTCATGGTCGAAACAGTATTCGATACCCTCAATGCAAAGGCCGCGATCTACGCGATCGAGTCGGAGTTCGAACGCGCCGGCGTACGTTTGCCCGTGATGGTGTCGGGAACGATCACCGATGCGAGCGGCCGCACCTTGTCGGGGCAAACGCCGGAGGCGTTCTGGATTTCAATCGCGCACGCACAGCCACTGATCGCTGGGCTCAATTGCGCACTCGGGGCAGAGCAATTGCGGCCACATGTCGAAGCGCTCTCGCACTCGGCGAGTTGCTACGTGAGCGTGCACCCGAATGCGGGACTGCCCAACGAGTTCGGCGGATACGACCAGTCACCCGCTCTCATGGCGCGGCTGATCGGTGAGTTCGCGTCATCGGGGTTGGTCAATCTGGTCGGCGGATGCTGCGGCACTACACCGGAACATATCGAAGCGATCGGCGCCGCGGTTGCGAAAATACGCCCGCGAGCGCTGCCGAATCTGCCTCGCAAGTTACGGCTCTCAGGACTCGAACCGCTCGAGGTGGACGATTCGTCGCTGTTCGTGAACGTCGGAGAACGAACCAACGTCACGGGCTCCGCACGTTTCAAGAAACTGATTCGCGAAGGGGCGCTGGAGACCGCACTCGATGTCGCGCGCGACCAGGTGGACAACGGCGCGCAGATCATCGACATCAACATGGACGAAGGCATGCTCGATGGCGCCGCGCTCATGACGCGCTTTCTAAACCTGGTTGCAACGGAACCCGACATTGCACGCGTACCGGTGATGGTGGATTCGAGCAAATGGGAAGTCATCGAAGCCGGCCTGCGCTGCATTCAGGGCAAGCCCGTCGTCAACTCGATCAGCTTGAAAGAAGGCGAAGCGGAATTCATCGA
>CAZLDA010000393.1:0-4367 GCA_964557875.1 uncultured Pseudomonadales bacterium
TCCACTGCTGCTCCCCGCCCCTGTTTTCAACTTCGATCGATTGCTCCGCAGCCCATCGATCATGCCGGACTCAGGCCCAGCGTCGCAATGCGCCGTTCGCCTGCGGGCGCGCGCATCGCTACCATCTGGCTCGTTGTCACGGAACATCAGCAATGGATACACCGTACGTCTGCGCGCCGCGACGCGTCGAACGCGCCTGGATCGACTACAACGGCCACATGAACATGGCCTACTACAACCTCGTGTTCGATCAGGCGCTCGATCAATTGTTCGACGAGCTCGGCATCGGCGCGACGTACGTGCGTGAAGGCGGCGGATCGTTCTTCACCGTCGAGATCCACGTGACGTATGTGCAGGAACTGAAGCTCGACGACCCGTTGCGGGTGACGTTCCAGTTACTCGACTGGGACGAGAAGCGCCTGCATTTCTTCGGCGAGATGTATCACGCCGAGGAAGGTTACCTGGCGGCCACATCGGAGCAGCTGTCGCTGCACGTGGACATGAAATCGCGGAAGGCCGGACCGATGCCGGCGCATGCATATCCCGGCATTGCCGCGCTCATGAAACAGCACCGGCGTCTTCCGACGCCGGATCAGGTAGGACACGTGATGCAGATTCCCGCTGCGCGCTCGAAGCGCGAGGACTAAGCCCGCGCGGAGGACCGCGGGGGCGCGGAGGACCGCGCAAAAGGCGCGCGGAGGACCGCGCGGGGTTGGCGCGGGTTTCGCGCGGACGCGCGGGGCCCGCGGTCGCGCGCAGGAACGCGCTGGATTAATAGCCTTCGAGTTCGCCGTAGCGATTGCGGTGGAAGTTCGCGTCACCGAACGTCTGCTCCGCCACTGCCGAACGTTTGATGAAGAAGCCGATGTCGAACTCGTCGGTCATGCCGATGCCGCCGTGCATCTGGATACCCTCGCGCGAGACACGCGTGAACGTTTCGCCGACTTTCGTCTTCGCGAGACTTGCGAGCTTCGCGATCTCCACCGGGTCGCGGCCTTCGTCGAGCGCACTCAGCGCTTCGAGCACCACCGACTTCGACAATTCCACTTCGCAGAACATGTCTGCGGCGCGGTGCTTCAAAGCCTGGAACGAACCGATCGGCACGCCGAACTGCTCGCGCTCTTTTAGATACTTGATGGTGCGCTCGAAGCACTCTTCGGTGGAGCCGAGCATTTCTGCGGCGAGACCGATGCGCGCAACGTCGAGCGTGCGCTCGAGAATGTCTGCCGCGCCGCCGATGGGGCCGAGCACCTGGTCACGCGTCGCGGTGACACCACGGAACTGAATGTTCGCGGCGTTGCGGCTGTCGGCCATCTTCGTGCGCGTCACTTTCACGCCTTTCGTCTTGCGATCGATCAGGAACAGCGTGAGGCCGTCGCGGCTGTCCTTCTTGCCAGACGTACGCGTGACGACGAGCAGCTTGTCGGCCACGTGTCCGTCGAGCACGAACGTCTTCTTGCCGCTGATCTTGTAGACGCCTTCTTTTTCACGCGCCTTCGTTTCGATGTGGTACGGGGCGTGGCGGTGCGACTCTTCGAGCGCCAGCGCAACGATGAGTTCGCCGGCCGCGATGCGTCCGAGCAGATCCTGTTTCTGATCCTGCGAGCCCGCGAGGTTGATCGCGGTGCCGCTCGTCCACACGGTGCTGATCAACGGGCTGGCAGCCAACGTGCGGCCGGTCTCTTGAGTGACTACGCCGAGACCTTTGTAACCGAACGCGAGGCCGCCGTATTCCTCGGGCCAGGGGATGCCCGACCAACCCAGTTCAACCATCTTTGCCCATGTGCCGCGATCGAATCCGTCTGCGCTGTCTTCGTCGCGCAGTTTGCGCAACTGCGAGATCGGCGCGTTCGTGCCACAGAACGCCTTCGCAGTGTCCTTGAGCATGTTCTGCTCTTCATTGAGAATCATCGGCATCTGTGTCCCCTTACTTCGTTCGTTGGAAACGCGGGCGTTGGAAACTGCGGGGGCAAGTCGTGCCGAGACCGGGCCATGGCCCGAACCGGCTGGTCAAACGTGGATTCCCCCCGTCGAAGGCGTGGATGAAAACAGACTCAATTCCGCTTGTCGAGCCGCCGGGCGCGCGTCCGGTTAGCTCGCTCACCGATGCGCTTCACGCAACCCTTCCAATGGGACGCATCGAGGTGCAGACCCTGCCGGGTTGCGCCGACCTCGTACTCGGCCTGATCAACGCCGATTTCCCGGCCGGTCCGTTGCCGTCGGAAGTGATGTACGACGTCATCCGCACCCCCGCCTACTGGGCGTTCTGCTGGGGCAGCGGTCTGGGTCTGGCGCAACTGCTCTACCGCAATCCGCATTGGGTGCGCGGTCGCCATGTACTCGACTTCGGTTCGGGTTCGGGCGTGGTCGGCATCGCCGCGCTGCGCAACGGCGCTGCATCGGTGACGGCGTGCGACAACGATGCCGACGCGCGCGCCGCCACGCTTGCGAATGCGAAGCTCAACGGCGTCCACATCGAGGTGTGTGCGGAACTCGCCGAGCTTGGCCGCTTCGATGTGGCACTGATGGCCGACGTGCTGTACGACCGCAGCAACCTACCGCTGCTCGACGCTTTGCAGCGCATCGCGCCGGTGCTCATCGTGGCGGATTCACGCGTCGTTGAAATTCCCGCAGCGGGATTCCGGCAGATCTCTCAGGTGGACGCGTTGACGCTGCCGAATCTGAACGAGTTCGACGAGTTCCGTACCGTCCGCCTGTTTGCCTACGGCCCGGTTTAAGACTCGTCCGGCACGGTTTCGAGTTGTTCGCCGGTATTCGGATCCGCCGGCGCAACCTCGGGTTGTTCCGGCGCGCTTGCAGCAGGTTCTTCGGGCGTCGCTTGCAAATCAACCGGCGCGGTTACCGGTATCGCATCGGTCTCGATGCGTGTGTCCGAGGCGATGATCACGTCGCGACGGAACAATCGGCGTTGCAGCGTGTGCAGCGTCTCGCGCTGTGCATCGTTCGCCCACTCATCGCGGTGCTCGGCGTCGACGAAGCCGTAGACCAGCATTTCACCGAAGCGCTGCTCGGGTGGCGCGACCAACGGATTCAATCGGGCGCGCCAGATCAGCTTGCCTTCGTGCCGGTCGAGCATCTGCGTTTCTTCGGCGAGCCATTTCGTGTCGAAGGACTGGATCGAGTCGTCGCGCGCGCCCACGAGAAAGCGCACCACTTGCGCCTGAGTACCTTGCAGGTCGAACTCGCGCGCGGGCGTGGCAGAAAGTACGGCATCACGTGTCAGCGCGGCGCGCCGCGCATCGAGCAGCGCGCGGTAATCGCTGCTGGTAACCAGTTCGATGAATGCTGCGCGCGACGGATAGGTGACCAGTTGCAGTGCCGACCAGCCGTCGAGCACGCCCCCGTGTATCACGTCGCTCGCGCTCGCAGCCCAAATCTCTTTGCCGCCCAGTGTGCCGATCAATGCAGCGGCCGGCCGCTCGAATTGCGTGTGATACGCGTCGGCATGTTCCGTATCGGCGAAATCGAGCAGGTTGACGATCACTATCGGTTCGGTGCGCCGCTCGGCATGGAAGATGAACGCGAGCACGTTCGGCCCGAGCACGTACGCCACCAGACCCAGCAGCAGCGAGAGCACCACGATAAATCCGAGAAACGCGATCAGGCCACGACTCATCCGGATGTCTAACCCAAAAAAAGACGGCGCGATGTTACAGAAAAACGTCGGGCCGCAAACCGCCGTCGCGCACCGGCTCGCCTCGATCCTGCGAATTGGCTACGCTGCAATCGGCGTTTTTCGGAAAACGATGGAGAGAGTTCATGTACGAGCACATTTTGTATTCGGTCGATGCGCCGGTGGCGACCATCACGATGAACCGGCCCGACAACCTGAATGCCTTCACGAATCGGATGCTCGCGGAAATCCGCCACGCGCTCGCACAAGCCGAGAACGATGAAAAGGTGGTGGGCATCGTGCTCACGGGCGCCGGTCGCGGCTTCTGTGCCGGCATGGACATGAATGCGCTGAACAGCATGTCGGCCGGTGGGGGTCGCGCCGAGGACGATCTGAGCGCGCTGGAGGCAAGCCCGGGCGACCCGTCTATGGGCGACGACTTTCAGGTGACGTACGCGTATCTGCTGTCCATCCGCAAACCGCTGATCGCGGCGATCAACGGCGCGTGCGCCGGCCTCGGCTTCTGTTTTGCACTGCTGTGCGACATGCGCTTCGTCGAGAGGACCGCGAAATTCACTACCGCGTTCTCGCAACGCGGACTCGTCGCAGAGCACGGCGCGAGCTGGCTTCTGCCCCGCCTCATCGGTCCCGGTCGGGCGCTCGATCTGTTGTGGAGCGCGCGCAAGTTCGACGGCGTCGAAGCGCAGCAACTCGGCCTGGCCGAACGCCTGTG
>CAZLDA010000394.1:0-2559 GCA_964557875.1 uncultured Pseudomonadales bacterium
GGAAAAGCTGGAACTGAATCCGGGTGCGAGCCCGACAGAGGTGAAGTACCGGCTACTGTTGACGCAGGTATCAGACAAGAACGACTGGGCGACTGGAACCCTGACGGTCGACGTCGTTGGCACCTCTGCTAGCGAGCAAGTAGTGCTGCCGCTCACAGAAATGACGCAGGTCGAGTCCTATCCTCTGGGCTTCAAATTCCGATATTTCCAAGACTTCACCGGCACACTGGTGATTCCCGAGGGATTGAAGCCGGAACAGGTCGTCGTAACGGCTGCCACTTCCGGAAAGGACCACAAGCGAGTGCAGAAGACCTTCAGTTGGACGCTCCAGGAGGACTGACGATGATGGGCAAGAAGCCGGTTACGAAGATGAGTAAAGGCGCAACGCTGATTGCCGAAAACACCGCTGTAACCGGTGACGTGCGCTTCTCCGATCAGCTCTACGTGAATGGCCACATCGAAGGCAATGTGCTCGCCGAAGCCGGAACCGATGCGACGCTGATGATCAGCGACGTGGGCTCAGTAAAGGGCCAGATCAATGCACCGTTCGTCGTCGTAAATGGTCGCGTCGAGGGTGACGTGCATGCCGGGACTCGAGTCGAACTGGCGCCCCATGCCCGGATTTCCGGGAACGTCTACTACACCCTCATTGAAATGCAGTTGGGTGCGATGGTGGATGGGCAACTCGTGCATGTTCGCGCAGACGCGGATGTGAAGAACAACGTTCACCCCTTGCAGCGAGTCGGCGAAGAAGCTCGCTAAGCGAAGCCTCTCCGAGCCTAATTGACCAGGGCCGTACCGCTCTCGATAATCGGCGTCCTGTTAAAACGAGTGGTTTACGTGGCCGTGACTGTGCCCGAGATCCATTTCTCCGATCGCGCTGCGCATAAAGTTCGCGATCTCATCGACGGTGAAGGCAACGACGCATTGAAGCTGCGCGTGTTCATCACGGGCGGTGGCTGCTCCGGATTCTCGTACGGATTCACCTTCGACGAAGAAATCGCAGACGACGATGCGTTGATCGAAAACGCCGGTGTAACGATGGTTGTCGACTCGATGAGCTATCAGTACCTCGCTGGGGCCGAAGTCGATTACCGCGAGGACTTGCAGGGTGCGCAGTTTGTGGTGCAGAACCCGAATGCCTCCTCGACCTGCGGTTGCGGTAATTCGTTCTCGATCTAGAGAGCCTTTCGGTAAATCCCACCGAGTATTCGTGACGCTCGCGCTCCAGTGACGGCACGGTCGCTACCGGGTTGACCGTCGATAGTGCGGGACGCAAGCCATGCAAAGGCGGCGGCTTCGATCCAATCGCCGTTGTAACCGAGCGCTTCGGTTGGAATCACGGGAATCGGCGAAAGACGATCTGCCAGACGCTCCATCAGATAGTCATTCAAACGCCCTCCGCCACAAACAACGACTGATGATGTCGCTGGCGCCCATTGTCGGATCGATTGCTCGACTGTCGCGGCGGTCAGTTCGGCAAGCGTGGCCTGGACATCTGCGGGGTTGCGCGCGTCGTTCGCGGCGCTCGACGCGAGCCACGCGAGATTGAAGAGCTCTTTGCCGGTGCTCTTCGGCGGAGGCGCTCGAAGGTAGGGGTCGTTGAGCAGTAGATTCAATAGCGTCTTGTCGATTATGCCGGTGCGCGCCCATGCGCCCTCTTTGTCGTAGGCGAATCCGAGATGACGTTCGGCCCACGCATCGATAAGCGCATTGCCAGGTCCCGTGTCGAAGCCGGTGATTTGAAGAGTGGCGTCGGCGGGCAGCAAGCTGATGTTCGCGATGCCGCCGATGTTCAGAACCGTCCGGTTCTCTTTTCGGGTTCGAAACAGCGCCTCGTGGAATGGTGGCACCAGCGGTGCGCCTTGTCCGCCGACTGCCATGTCGCGGCGTCGAAAGTCGGCGACGGTGTCGATGCCCGTGATTTCGGCGATCAGATTCGGGTCTCCGATCTGCAATGAGAAAGGGGTTGAGCCTTCGGAACGATGCCGCACGGTTTGGCCGTGGCTTCCGACCGCAACGATATCCGATGAATCAAGTGACAGATCGGAGAGCAACTCTCTGATGGAAGTGCCGATCAGTGTTCCAACGCGATGGTCGGCCTCGCCCAGGGAATCGAGACTGTTCACGGCGCCGGAGCCGAGGTCCTTCAATAGGCGCGTGAGGTCGGGCGGGATCGGGGCGGTGCGGCCGGCGACTACCGAAGGAGGCGTGCTGGCATCCAGTACTGCTAGGTCAAGACCGTCGACACTGGTGCCGGAGATCGCGCCAACGAAGAGGCGTGCGCTCATCGATTGAGCGCAATTTGTAGCTCGCCGCGATGCTGATCCAGAAGCGCGAACAATGGTGTTGTTTGCGCATCGAATCGCGCGCGTTCGCCCGGAGGAATCGGACGAGCCTTTGGCAGCGGCACGGTCCGGGGATCCTTGTGTACACCATCGACCAGAAACTCGTAGTGGAGGTGCGGCGCAGTCGCCCAGCCGGTTGCCCCGACGTATCCGATCACTTGACCCTGGCGTACTTGGATGCCGCTGCGTATTCCCCGACCGAATTTCGATA
>CAZLDA010000394.1:2569-4352 GCA_964557875.1 uncultured Pseudomonadales bacterium
GCGCGACTTTCCGCACGGCGATGGCCGCATCGTCGGATTGGAGCCATGTCGGCGTTGTGACGCATTGGGGCTTCATTCGCGCATTGACGGGACGCCCCGTCGCCAATTGCGAGCTTGTGCGCCTCGACCTCACCCTGGATCGCGGCGCCGTGCAGAAGGATCACGAAGTTCCCGTTGGGCTCAGTTCGTGTGGCCTTCTTCACGCGACCATCGCCGGCGGCAAGGATCGGAGTTCCTGCCGGTGCCACGTAGTCGATGCCGCGGTGGGGCATCACTCGTTTCTGTACGGGATGAAAACGACGCAAATTGAATTTTGAGCTGATGCGGCTGAACTCGACCGGTGCGCGTATGAAGGCTTTACGCATGCTCTCGCCGGAGCCGCTGAAATAATCGCCTCGACCGGACGAATCGACGTAGTAGACGGCGCGATATCTCGTGTTCTGGTTGGTGAATTCTGCCGCTAGGATTTTGCCGAAGCCGATGAAGTCACCGTCTACATACTTCTCTTCGAACAGCACGGAGAAATCGTCACCCTTGCGGATGTCGAGTACGAAGTCGATGTCCCATTGAAAGATCTGCGCGAGACGCAGCGTCATCTCATCGCTCAGTCCGGCTTGCTGACTCGCGACAAACAGCGATTGGTCGATCGTGGCGTGCTTGTACGCGGACGAGATTTGAGCGTCTCGCGTAACGTGCTTTGCTCTGAACGCATTTCCATCGCGTTCGAACTCGAGAGTTTCGAGGCGATCAGGCGCATAGCTGAGCTTTACGAGACCGGTCTCCGGTGAAGTAACGAATCGGATCTCGTGGCCCGGGTAGATGTGCTGAAGCACTTTCGCAAGCGGGCCACTCTCTAGCACGGCTGCCAAATCCCGTTGTGAAACCGCGACTCGCTCTAAGACGCGCGCCAGACTGTCTCCGGCCCGGACTTTCTCTATGCGCTCCGACACGTTGGGGTCAGTCTCGGCAAGTGAACCGCCACGTCCAAACT
Source organism: uncultured Pseudomonadales bacterium (assembly GCA_964557875.1). Lineage (GTDB taxonomy): Bacteria > Pseudomonadota > Gammaproteobacteria > Pseudomonadales > Azotimanducaceae > DATJGR01. Next base: position 3,561 of record CAZLDA010000394.1, read on the forward strand.
CGCCAACAACCGGGTTCGTCGGCGCCTGAAGGTCGAGCGCCAGTCGATCGATCGTGTCTTCGACAATCGGCGGCACGCTGACGAGGTTCATTTCGTCGTGATTGTTATCAACGCTATCGCCGTGGTCTTTCCCAACGAGTATGAGCGACGCCAAAGGCATCGCGATCAGACAGATGGCGATGAGATGGGATTTGGGAAATCGACACAGTGTTCCCATCGAGGAAGCGCTTTCAAAACGGGTGGTTACGAGAGTTTGTTCGCTAGCGAACTAGCTGCGGCGAGAGTATAGGGTGATTGATGTCCGCGATGAAAGCGTCCTCGGACAGCTTTCCGGAGATTGATTCCCCAACAGTTTTGTTAAGGCTGGCCGGACGTTGTCGTGGGCCACGCGCAAGGATGAGGTGACGTTTGCTGTGAGAGGCGCAGGGCGTTTCTTTGGCGGATTCCCCTCAGAAACTGCACGGTCGGAATCAACTGGAAAATTCTTGTTGAATGACCCTTGCTATGGGGAAGTCGCTACGTATAATACGCACCCCTTGGTTGCCGGGTCCCCCCCTGCAGCCCGTTCTTTAAAAAGCTAAGCAAGCCATTCGTGTGGGCGCCCGAAAGTTCGTAATGAACCTAGAGCGTTTAGATTGTTAGTGCCAAGTCTTTCCTTCGGGAGAGACGAAGCGACGTTAAAAAGTGAAGAGTTTGATCATGGCTCAGATTGAACGCTGGCGGCAGGCCTAACACATGCAAGTCGAGCGGGTGAGGTAGCTTGCTACCGATGCAGCGGCGAACGGGTGAGTA
>CAZLDA010000395.1:0-4352 GCA_964557875.1 uncultured Pseudomonadales bacterium
GAGTGGAGCGACCGTGAATCCGCTCTTCTGGAACGCGGTTTGGGCTCCAACAACAAAGTACATGGTCGACACTCAGATTCTCGAAATGACACAAGCCGATAGAGCCCGAATGAACGTATATCGCTTGTTTGGCCCGATCTCCGCACTCCTTCAGCGAAGAATGAGAAAGCCCCGAAGCAACGGCAACAACAAATGAGCGAGATCGCCTTATCGACCACACACACATCCGAAGCAAGGAGCGCGGTCGACTGGAATGACTACGCTCGCTGCTACGATTTGCTTTGTTCGCTCAACCCTGCCTACACCGAACTCCTTAACGAATTCCGAACGTTTGCGACAGGCTCAATCACCCCAGGATCTCGAATCCTCGACCTCGGCGGTGGCACAGGGAATTTCTTCTGCAACGCTCTCCCTTCCGAAATCGCAGCCCCAAGCGAACTGATCCACTTAGATGCGGATGCTGGAATGTTATCTATCGCGCAGCAGAAGTATCTGGCTCGTGGACTTCAGGTAGAGACAATTCACCGAGATGCGAGCAAGAGTGTGTTCCCTGTTGGGTCACTTGACTGCATCCTGTCCGTGAACGCGCTTTACGCGATGCCGCATCCAGAGACGATCTTGAAGCGGGCGTTTCACTGGTTGAGGCCTGGTGGAAGCCTCTTCTTGGTTGATCTGGGTCGCATCCAAGACACGACCGAATGGACGTCCTTCCTGGTGATGAGCAATCGTCACCGCCTTGGGATTTTCCGAACGCTTCGCATCCTCCTGCGAGAAGGTCGCGTGATATCCCGAGCAAACCGTCGCATCGCCGACGCTCAGCGCGCTGGTGTCTATTGGCAGCACACAGCTGAGCAACTGCGCGGAACACTGACTGGCATCGGATTCGATCTGGAGACTGTCCGTACCGTCTATCGTGGCTACAGTGATCTTGCGATCGCTCGCAAACCAGCGTAGCTCACCACACCCTGGCTGAGACTGTCCCGCTCCCCCCTTTGTTGGTTAGTTGGCTGCATCGCATAGACAATCCTGCGTCCGCGAACCTGCACGCATATGACGCACTAGCTTGGTGACATCTGGTCCGCGGCGCTAAGCTGCGCCAGTCGTCCACTCTACCTACCTGAAATGAACCGACATGAGGCGGAGGATCTAGTTCTCCGTACCATTAGATCCTTCGAAAGCGAGCACCAGGAATCTCCGGCAAGTGTTCGCGTGGGGCGAGCGATTGGGCGTGCTTTGATGCTGAGCCCAAAGACAACTTCGACTCAGTTTGGAGGCCTGTGGGTCACGCTCGACGTTGATCTATCGGACGACGAAGCTATCTCTGATCCATTCGAGACCTGATCCTGATCACGCATCACTACCGATCGGAAACACCATGAACAAGAATCAAGACATCATCTACACCGTAGCCAATCACGTCGCTCACATCACCATCAACCGCCCCGAAGCCTACAACGCGTTCCGGGCCCAAACTTGCGAAGAGTTGATCGCCGCATTCGACGCGGCATCGTGGGATCGTTCGGTGGCGGTGGTGGTGCTCGGTGGCGCGGGCGATCGTGCCTTCTGCACGGGTGGAGATCAGAAGTCGCATGCCGAAGCCGGCGCAGGGTATGGCGGACGCGGAACAATCGGTCTGCCGATCGAACAGGTTCACACCGCAATACGCGACTGTCCAAAACCGGTGATCGCGCGGGTTCAGGGTTTCGCCATCGGTGGCGGGAACGTGCTCGCCGCATTGTGCGACTTGACGATTGCGTCGGAGAAAGCGGTCTTCGGGCAGGTGGGGCCGAAGATGGGGTCGGTGGACCCGGGCTATGGAACGGCGTATCTCGCGCGCATCGTCGGCGAGAAGAAGGCCCGCGAGATGTGGTACCTGTGCCGGCGCTATTCCGCTGCCGAGGCACAGGCGATGGGGTTGGTAAACGCGGTGGTGCCGCACGAGAAACTCGACGAGGAGGTTGCGCGTTGGTGCGAAGAGCTGACGCAGCGCAGCCCCACAGCCATCGCCATTGCGAAGAAGTCGATCAATGCCGATACGGAACACCAACGCGGCATCGGCGCGCTGGGAATGCAGACCGTGGCGCTGTACTACGACACCGACGAATCGAAGGAAGGCGGCAATGCGCAGCGCGAAAAACGCGCGCCGCGCTTCTACGGGCCGAACCGGAAGGGCTAGATCAGCAGTTCGGAGGTTGCGTCGAGCGTGCGGCTGGGGGCCACCACCACATCGGCAATCTTCAGCCGCTCTGCCAGCGTCATCTTGGGCTTGCGCACTTCGTGCTCGCGCGACTTCTGGAATGACGCGAGTTCAACCTTTTCGTTGATGAACCGGGCCAATGCCGCACGCGCGATCTCCTGGGTGCGAAACGGCCCGCAATCGCCTTCTCTTGCGCCGAAGTACCACTGTCCGTTCATGGCGAATACGCGCTCTGAGCGGAAGTAGGTTTTGTCTTCGCGGTCTTCTGATCTACGCATGATTGGGTTTCTGCTTGCCTGCCGAGCATTTGACCAGAAGGCCCTGCATTACGTTGGTCGCGCGTTGTACTCCGCTGTATAGCGCTTGTAACGCTTGCGAGCCTCTTCGCAAATCAAATCGGGTATAGTTCGCGGTCCCAAAATCGAGCCGAGCCAAGGGAATGCCAGCAAATTCCATGGATGAGATCGTCTCGCTGTGCAAACGGCGTGGTTTCATTTTTCAGAGCAGCGACATCTACGGCGGATTGCAGGGCATTTACGACTACGGCCCGCTCGGCGTTGAGCTGAAGAACAACCTGAAGGCGGCATGGTGGCGCTCGATGGTTTACGACCGCGACGATGTCGAGGGTCTCGATGCCGCCATCCTCACCAATGCAAAGGTGCTGCACTACTCCGGCCACGAGGCCACCTTTTCAGATCCGTTGGTGGACTGCCGCAAGTGCAAGAGCCGTTGGCGCGCAGACCATCTCACGGAGAAGAAATGCCCCAGCTGCGGCTCGGCAGACCTCACGGATCCGCGCCCCTTCAATCTCATGTTCAAAACCACCGTTGGCCCGGTGGACGACGGCAGTTCGTTCGCGTATCTGCGCCCCGAAACGGCGCAGGCGATCTTCACGAACTTCAAGCACGTGCTCGATTCAACATCGCGCAAGCTGCCGTTCGGTATCGCGCAGATCGGCAAGGCGTTCCGCAACGAAATCACGCCGCGCAACTTCATCTTCCGCGTGCGCGAGTTCGAACAGATGGAACTCGAGTTCTTCGTGAAGCCCGGCACCGACGAAGCGTGGCACGAGGAATGGGTGGAGAACCGCCTGGAGTGGTGGGCTGACCAAGGCGTCGATCGCAACAGGCTGCAACTCTACAAAGTACCGCAGGCCGATCTCGCGCACTACTCGAAGGCTACCTTCGACGTGATGTACGCCTTCCCGCACGGTGTCGAGGAACTCGAGGGCATCGCGAACCGAACCGATTTCGACCTCGGCTCGCACACGCGCAGCCAATCCGATTTCAACCTCACCGCGAAGGTGATGCCGAACAAGGATTCGAATTCGAAGCTCGCGATCCAGGACCTCGAAACGAATTCGTGGGTGGTGCCGTACGTCATCGAGCCGTCAGCCGGCGTCGATCGCGGCGTGCTCGCCGTGCTGAACGAGGCGTATCAGGTGCAGAAGCTCGACAACGGCACAGAACGCACGGTGCTTGCCCTGCGCCCCCATCTCGCGCCCATCAAGGTGGCCGTGCTGCCGCTGAAGCGTAACCATGAAGGCATCATGACGACCGCGCGCGATTTGAAGCGCAAGCTACAAGGACTGGGCGTGGGCCGCGTGTTGTTCGAAGACACCGGCAACATCGGCAAGGGATATCGGCGCCACGACGAAGTGGGCACGCCGCTGTGCGTAACGGTGGACTTCGAGACCATCGAAGGTGATCAGACGGTAACGATCAGGGACCGCGACTCGATGGGCCAACAGCGCGTCCACGTGGACGCGCTGTCGGATTACGTGAAGGATTACTTCAAGTAGCTTTGGCTTACGCCGTCAGCGGACGAAGGATCAATTCCACGCGACGATTCTGCGCGCGCCCCTCGGGCGTATCGTTGGAAGCGATCGGATACTGCGGTCCAACACCCTGAGTGAGAATTCGCTGCGCCAGAATGCCCTGGTTCTGCAGGTACATGCCTACCGAAGCCGCCCGCGCCTGCGACAGTTGCATGTTGAGTTGCATCGAGCCTGTGCTATCGGTGTGCCCCACCACGTCGATCATGGTCTTCTCGTACTGCTTCAGCACCAGCGCAACGGAGTTCAGCACCGGGTAGAAGTTCGCATTCACGTCGGATTGGTTCGTAGCGAAGGTGATGTTGCCGGGCATGTTCAGAA
>CAZLDA010000396.1:0-1452 GCA_964557875.1 uncultured Pseudomonadales bacterium
GCGAGGAATGCGGATGCCGATCAACTGGCGCGCGAGCTGGCGGCTTCGCGTGCGAAGGTCGCCGCCGATCAAAGCGCACTTGCAGCGGCTGAAGCGAACGTCGCGAAGTTGCAGCGCGACCTGGAGGGCGCGAATACGGCGGGCAATGGCGTCGATCCGGAGCACGTGCGCCAACTCGAAACGCAGATCGCCGATCAGCAGCGCAAGCTCCAAGAGCAGCGTTACCAGATCCAGACCAACGAGATTGCGATGGCGTCGCAGCAGGCAACGCTCGAGGCAAGCCTCAAACGCGCGGCGCTCGACAATCAGCGCCTCGAACAGGAACTCGCGCAAACGAACACGGTGAACGACGCCGATCTGAACCGTTCCGAACAGCAGCTCGCACAACGGAACGACGAAGTCGCCGCGCTCAAGCAGCAACAACAGCAACTTCAGGTTCAGCTCGACGAGCAGCGCAAGAAGACCGACGCCATCGCCAACGAGCTCGCAGCGGTGCGCTCCGGTAGCGAAGCAACGAGCCGCGACGAGCAGGCGCGTGCGGCGTCGCTCGAGACGCAACGGCAGCAGCAGCTGGCCGAACTCGCGAAGAGCGAAGCGAATGCAAAAGCGCTGAAGGAACAGCTCGCGGCAGCGCAGGCCGATGCAAGCCGTTTGCGTACGTCGCTCGATGCCGCGGTGCATCAGCGCGAACACCTCGAGGCACAGGTGACGCGCACAGAAGCTGCACTCGCGGCGATGCGCATCGGCCTCGACTCCGCGCAGTCGAATCTAGAATCGCTGCGCAACGAAGCCACCGCTGCCAAGGCCGAGCGCGATCGGCTTGCGTCGCAGCAAACTGCGACTCAGGCAATGAAGCAGGAGATTGCGCAGCGCGAGGCGCAGATCAGCACGCTCACCCAGCAGATTGGCGCGAAGACCGCCGAGGTGAATACGCTGCAAACGAAGGTGAGCAAACTGCAGACCGAGCTCGCCGGAATGCCGGTGCGCCCCGATCCGCTTCCGGACACCTCGCACATCACGCTTCCGGCAGGAACGGATTTGGGAAAGCAGTACGCACTCGTCATCGGCAACAACAACTACACAAACCTGCCGAAGCTGAAGTTCGCACGCAACGACGCGCAACGGGTGTACGACGAGTTGACGAGCCACTATGGGTTCAAAGGAACCTTGCTGTTCGACGTGACCGCGCCGGAGATTCTTCGGACCACCAGCGAGCTCAGCGAAAGGGTGGGGCCAAACGATTCCGTGGTGATCTAGTTCGCTGGGCACGGCGCGCCGAGTCCGGACGGTGGGGTCAGCTATTGGCTCGGCGTCGATGCGCGTGACGAGCCGTCAACGTATACCGCATATGGTGTGTCGTCGCTCAACCTGGACGACTGGCTCGAGAAATTCGCAGCCAAGCATGTGCTGGTCGTAGCCGACTCGTGCTACTCCGGCGCCGGGGTCGCCTCG
>CAZLDA010000396.1:1462-4338 GCA_964557875.1 uncultured Pseudomonadales bacterium
GGATCGAGGCCGTCGGCGGCATCAAACTCAAATCTGCGGATCGAGTGAAGCAACTGGAGATGGCGCTCGGCGGGCCGTCGCGCACCGTGATCGCATCGGGTGCGAATCAGCCGGTGCCGGACGGCGGTGCGGTGGACGGGTCGGTGTTCACACACACGTTCGTTGGGCTGCTCGACGAGAACAAGGGTGCGTTGACGGATGCCGAAATGTTCGCGCATTTGCGCGAGCGCATGCAGTTCGGCGCTACGCGCGGCATCTTGAGCGTGCAATCACCAGTGTTTGGCCGCATCGAAGGTGGCGGCCACGTCAGGGGCCAGTTCGTCTTTCTGGATCCACGAATGCAGACCTGACGGCCGCGCATCCGCCGATTGCGTGCTTGTGCGAGGCCCAGGCGTTTCGCGAGGGTGATACGCGTGACAGCGGATGCATGGAAGAACCACGCCGCGTTCGTCCGTGCGTTCGGCAACGTCGTCGGAGTGACACTGCGTGCAGGTGTCGATGTCGGGAATGTGCAGGTCGCCGCTGTCCTTTGAATGTCGCGCCGAATGACAAGCCTCACATGCGTCGTCGCCGGTTTTGTCGCGCAGTGTCAGATGCGGACCGTGATCGAATTGCGCCTGCGGTAAGTAGTCGGTCACGAGCCTGATCGGATATACCTGAAAGCGGCTGTAGAGATCCCGCTCCTGTGTGTCTTCGACGACGTGACACGTGATGCAACCGCGCAACGTGAATTGATTGACCGCCTCTTCGCGTGATTTCTTGATGGCACAGTTGTACGCGGAGTCGGTGCACCGCTCGTCGACTTCGGCGCGGTCGGGCAACCGGCGACGCGGCTGAGTGGCATTGCCGCGATTGGGATCGCTGAATTTGCGCAGGTAGTGGCCCTCGATGGTCAGTATCGCGTCCATCGGCTTGCCGTGCGGCAATTCGCGCATCGGGTCGGTTGGATCGAATTTGAGGTCGTGGCACGCACGGCAATTCGCTTCCATCGTGATCGGCTCGAAGTGCCGCCCGTCCCGCGACAGGCGATGGCAATCTCCGCAACCGAGCGCTTCGCCGTCATCGAGCCGGCGAACCTTCGATTTCTCGAGATGAACATCGTGAGGGAACTTGAGGTTCGACGTTTCGCGCGCGCCGTCGATTGTGGTCGTTTCGACGCGCCAATCGAACGAGAAGCCCCCGTCGGGTCTGCGCGCAGGGCGCAACAGCCGCGCGTCGAACTTCGGGTGTGTCAGCATCGAGAATCCCTTGGCCGGAGGCAATGACGCAATTTCTGTGAACCGTTCCGGTTGGGCGTGGCAGTCCGTACACAGGCCGTCTGCGCTGATGACGAGATGCGGCGGGTCATCGTGTTCGTGATGACACGTTGCGCAACGAATGTGTTCGACGTTGGCGCGCGAAGCGAGCGACATCTCGACGTGATCACGCGTGCGATCGTGGCACTTGGTGCACTCTTCGTCGCGAACTCTGACGAACGGCACCGCGTGGCATGCGTTGCAATTGTCGCCGGTGGCAAGAAGGTGTGCCGGATGCAGAGGACCGGCGCTCCACTGCTTATCCCAGGCTGCCAGTGGTGAGCGCTCTTCGGGCTCGCTCTCCCAGACGAACTTGCCGAGGGGCACCAGCAGGGTGAGCGCGAGCACCGACACGAACAGAATCCAGGCTGCGCTTCGCTTCGGCAGCCAGGTCCGTTCGAGATCCGTAACGAACGCGCGCTCGAAATCGGCGCTGCGCACGTTCGAGTTGGGCGTCAGTTCGAGTGCCACGTCGAATCCGGGCGGCGCTGCAACGATCTGGATGCGATGTCCGTCGAGCTCTACGACATCGCCTTCGGCGAGAGCGGACGAAGCCACCGATTTTCCATTCACGCTAACGCGTTCGCCGCGACGACAATCGATGCGCAGCGTGTCGCCCGCGAGACGCAATTGCGCGTGGCGCGGCGCGACGTATCGTCCGATCAGTTGCAGTGTCTGATCCGGCCCACTACCGATGTTGACCGCGGCGTCGCTGATTTCGGTGTCGGTGAACTCGACGAATCCGTCGGTGCGCGTCCGTCGTTCTCGTAACAGAACGTCCATGGGCCTACCAGTAGACGAAGGTCGAGACGATGTGGGCGATCAACGCAGCGATCAGCGCGGTCGTGAACGGCACGTGCACGTACAGCCAGACCTTCATCCAGCCCTGTAACCTGACGTCCTGTCGGAGTCGTCGCAGGATGGTTTGCCGCCGCGACAACAGCGACAGCAGCGCCTGCAGATTGGCCGCCTCTGCACGCTTACTCGCACGAGGGACTCGCTGCGCGACGAAATCGATGATCGGTTGCTGGTCGCCGTTCGCATCGGACCTGGTTCCTTGCGGTGTCACCAATACGTACCGGGATGAGTCGCGACCGGTCAGTTGAGCGAATACACCGCCGCCGATCGCGGTTCGCGCGATGCTGCTTGCAACGGTACTTCGTACGTCGGGATCGCAATTGCGCGCGATCTCACGACCGCGCTTGTCGAGTTCGAGCAATTCGGCGAACAGCGCATCGCGCGAACCGCCCGAACGCACGTCGGAAAGCGCGCGCGGCTGTTGCAGATAGGTGTAGGCGCCGAAGAAGCCGCTGATCACGACAATGCACGTCAGCACGTACGCGAGCGTGTGTACGTTCCATCCGAACTGCGCGGCGCAATGAAGCGTCGCGATGGGCACTAGCACGGCGCCTAAGTAGACGTGGGCGGACGTCCAGCCGGCTACGCTGCCGAGCGTCGAGTGATAGCGGCGTTTGCGAATGCCGAGCAGGGTCAACCACACAATGAGTAACGCGCCGATCGTACCGAGCACGTATCCCTGCCAGGTTCCGCCGCCGCGCGGAGTATCGATGTTCTGCGTGT
>CAZLDA010000397.1:0-4015 GCA_964557875.1 uncultured Pseudomonadales bacterium
TGTTCGATGCATTCTTCGATCCGCTGGTCGGTTCGATTTCGGACAACTTCCGCTCGAAGTACGGCAGGCGCCATCCGTTCATGTATGCGGCGATCCTGCCGATGGCGGTCGGCTTCTATCTGCTGTTTTCGCCGCCGGTGCACGGCGACTGGGCGCTGTTTGTGTGGCTGTTCGATATTGCCACGATCACGCGCGGCGGCATGGCGCTGTTTCACGTGCCGCACATCGCGCTCGGCGCAGAACTCTCAGACGATTTCGAGGAACGCACGGCGATCGTCGGGGTGCGGCAGTTCCTCGCGACGTTCGGCGGTCTGCTCGCCATCGGCATCGGCTTCGGCGTGTACTTCAAGAGCACCCCCGAGTTTGCGCAGGGGCAGTTCAACGTGACGGCTTACTCGCCGTACGCACTCACGCTTGCCATTCTGATGTCGGTCGCGATGCTCGCGTGCACCTGGGGCACCCGTTCGCAGGTCGCGCGCCTTCGACAATCGGATCAGGCGGCGGCCGGTAGTGCGTGGCTGGTGATTGCACGAATGTGGCGAGAGACGATCGGTGCGCTGCAGAACGCCTCGTTTCGCTGGCTCTTCTTCGGCGTGCTCGTCGTGTTCCTGATGGTCGGCGCGGATGCGGCGCTGTCTCTGTACATGAATACGTTCTTCTGGGAACTGCGCTCGAACGATCTGATCCTCTACAACGTAGCAGCGCCGATCGGAATCATGATCGGCGCGTTGTTCACGCGACAATTGAACCGGCTCTTCGACAAGAAACCCGCCGTTGTGTGGGGTACGTCGTTCTGGGCGATATGTCAGCTGGTGCCGGTGCTGTTGCGATTCGCCGATGCATTTCCCGCGAACGGCACCGCCGCGCTGACGTGGACGCTTGTCGCAATCAAGTTCCTGCAGGGGGCGGGCGTTGCACAGGCGCTGGTCAGTTTCAATTCGATGGTCGCCGACATTGCGGACGAGAATGAACTCGCTACCGGCAAGCGACAGGAAGGCATCTTTTTTGCGGCGGTGTCGTTTGCGAACAAATCGACGGTGGGTCTCGGTAACATTCTGGCGGGAGTCGCACTGGACGTGATCCATTGGCCGCGCGGCGCGCACATCCAGAGCGCCGCCGACATACCTATGCATACGGTCAACATGCTCGGCATTCTGTCGGGGCCGATCGTTGCGGCGTTCTGCGTGATCTGCGTGTGGTGTTATGGCCACTACCATTTAACGCGCGAACGGCACCAGGAAATTCAGACCGCGCTCGATGCGCGGCGCCAACGAGCGGAGTCAGTCGCGTGAGAGCATCCATGAGCAGCGTCCATGAGTAACACCGGTGCAGATCTCGCGTATCGTGCGTTGCGCGCGCTCGACGTCGAACACGTTTTCGGCATCGTCAGTGTGCACAACATTCCCATCTACGACGCCATCCTGCGACATGGCGGCATCACGCCGATCGACATGCGGCACGAGCAGGCGGCGGTGCATGCAGCGGACGGTTATGCACGCAGCGGCGGCAAGCTCGGCGTGGCGATCACCAGCACGGGACCGGGCGCGTGCAACGCGGTACCGGGTTTATTCGAAGCGGGCTTCGCATCGTCGCCGGTGTTGATGATCACGGGGCAGATCGATACGCCGTATCTCGGCAAGGGCAAGGGTTTCCTGCACGAAGCGGAGCGGCAGCTCGAAATGCTGCGCACCGTAACGCGCCGCGCCGAACAGGTGCGCTCGGCGTCCGAGATTGCCGAAGTGCTGGTGCGCGTGGCCGCCGATGTGCAGAGCGCTCGCCCGCAACCGGGCGCCGTGGAAATTCCAATCGACCTGCAGTATCAGACGGTCGACGACGCTGCCGTTGCAGTGCCTGCGCATCGTGCGTTGCCGCCGAGTGCGGGCTCCGTCACCGACGCGGCGCGCTTGATCGGCGAAACGTCGCGGCGTGTGATCTGGGCGGGCGGCGGTGTGATCAGCGGCAATGCAGCTGCCTTGTTGCAACGCCTGGCAGAGGCATTGGACGCACCCGTGTTCACCTCGGGCAACGGCCGAGGTTCGATCCCCGAAGATCATGCACTGGCGATGGGGCCACTGACCGCTCAGCCGGAACTGCGCGAAACGCTGAGCGGCGCGGAACTCGTGATTGCGGTTGGCGCGCGTTTTCAAGGTGGTGCCACCGGCAACTGGACGCTGAAGCTGCCGAAGCTGATTCACATCGACGCAGATCCGAGCGTCGTGAATCGCAACTATCCGGCCGACGTTGCGGTGATCGGTGATGCGGAAGCGGCGCTCTCGGCGCTGTTGGCAGCGCAGAACGCCCAACCCGGCGATCCTGAGTTTCTGCATAAGGCACAGCAGCGCCGCGATGAAGCGCGCGTGGCGATTCGAACGCAGATGGGTCCGGATCATCAGCGCATCATGGATGCGATCCGCCGCAATTTACCGCGCCAGGGCAACATCGTTAGAGATGCCACGGTGCCCGCATACATCTGGGGCAACCGGTTGTTGCCGGTGCTCACACCGCGTACGTCGCTCAGCACCACGTCTGCGGCGATCGGTCCGGGGTTGCCGCTCGCGATCGGCGCCGCAGTAGCCACCGGCGAAAAGACCGTCGTGATCCAGGGCGACGGCGGCTTCATGCTGCACATCGGGGAACTCGCAACCGCCGCGCAGTATCAGCTTCCGATCATCGTGTGCGTGTTCAACGACCGCGGTTACGGCGTGCTGCGTGCAATTCAAGGCATGCGTTTCGATGGCCGCACCACGGGCGTAGACATCAAGACACCCGACTTCGTACAGGTTGCGCAAGGCATGGGCGTTCACGCCGAAGCGGTGCGCAGCGCCGCGGAATTCGAGGCGGCGTTCGAGCGGGCGGTTGCCAACCCGGGGCCGGTACTGCTCGACATCGACATGAACGCGCTGGCGCCGATGGGCGATCTGTTCGGCCGTCCTCGCCGCGCGTGACGGCGCAGTCGCAGGCGGCGAAACCTCGATGAGCGAACCGCCGATGGAGTCCGAACAGGACCCTGTTGGAGAGCCCGTTCGGGAACCCGTGCGAAGGCGCAGCCGCCGAAAGGGCCGCGCGAAACGCCGTCCATGGCTGAAGCGGCGCATCAAGAGATCGGTGAAGACGGTGCGGGGCGTGGTGGCGGAGCCGCACAAGGTGCCGTCGCAGGTTCGCGCCGCGTTGCTCAAAATCTGGCGCACGCGCGGCGGTGGGTTTTACGGATTCGGCTACGTCGTGGCGTTCGTGGTGCTCGAGGTGCGCGCGTTCGTCGGCAACTTCGAAGTCGACGGCGACATCGCAACCATGATCGTGCAGGAAGTGTTGCAGTTCTTCTTTCGCTTCGCCGCGCAATCGTTCATCAACGGTTTCATCGCGTTCGGCTGGCCGATATTCGTGCTCGACTATCTGGGCGGCGTGGGATTGCTGGTGCTGGGCGCGGGATGGGTCGCGTTCGAATATCTGGCGAAGCCGTTGATCAACGCGTGGCTGCCGGAACTCGCTGCGCCTGAAGAGAAGCCGGAGAAGCCGGGCGCAAATTAGCGGCGACGTCAGCCGGTGTGCGGCACAGCGAACAGTGGCCTGCCCGATGCCGGCGGTACTCCTGCGTGCAATGGCATTGACCCAGTCCAACGCCCGGGTTCGAATGCGCGACCAGCTCCGATACTCAGGAACCGCTCCATGGCCGGTGTGCACCGTTACGAGGTGATCGTCATCGGACTCGGCGCGATGGGATCGGCTGCACTCGATCATCTCGCGCGACGCGGCGCCGACGTGCTCGGCCTGGAACGTTTCGGTATCCCGCACGAGCAGGGTTCCAGCGGCGGCGACACGCGGTTGATTCGCAAGGCGTACTTCGAACACCCGGACTATGTGCCTTTACTGCAACGTGCCTACGCGAACTGGGACGACCTCGAAGCGCGCAGCGGCGAACGGGTGCTGTTTCGCACGGGTGCTGTGTACATCGGACGAGCCGAGTCCGATCTGATCCGCGGATCGCGCGAGTCCGCGCGCCTGTACAAGCTCGTCT
>CAZLDA010000397.1:4025-4302 GCA_964557875.1 uncultured Pseudomonadales bacterium
GTTGCGCAGCGCTGGAAGCCGCTGCGCGTAACCGAAGGCTACGAAGCGTTGCATGAACCGGAAGGCGGCTTCGTGCTTTCGGCCAAATCGATCCGTCTGCACTGCGAGTCCGCGCTGCGCCACGGTGCACACGTGCAGTGCGGCGAAGCAGTGCTGAATTGGAACGAGACGAAGGACGGCGTTGAGGCTGTCACCAACACCGGCACGTATCACGCAGCGCGCCTCATCGTGGCCGTTGGAAGTTGGACGAGTTCGCTGTTGCCGCGGGTGAAGACCC
>CAZLDA010000398.1:0-4300 GCA_964557875.1 uncultured Pseudomonadales bacterium
TTCTCCTACGAATACGTCCGCATCAACGCGGAGTATCGGACCTAACGAGACAAGTTAGTCTCGTTCCGAAGTGTCGTCTGACTCGTCATCGAGTTCTTCCGACGGAATTCGGTGTTGCTCTGTGGCCCAGGCGCCCAGATCGATCATGCGGCACCGCTCGGAACAGAATGGGCGAAACCGGTTCGCTTCGCTCCAATGCACTGGCTTGCGGCATGTAGGGCACGCAACGATGCGAGCGGGCGCATCGGCCATCAGCCTTGTGCCCTGCGTGCGAGTTCGAGATAGCGCGCGTGAAGCTCGGCCACGATCATGTCCAACGCTTCGAGTCCGCCGTCGTTGGTGATTACATCGTCGGCAATTTCCAAGCGCGCTTTGCGACCGGTTTGCGCCGCCATGATGGCCTTCACCTGCTTCTCGTCGTTTGAGTCTCGCGCCATCGTTCGGGCGAGTTGCACGTCCTCCGGAACGTCCACTACGAGAATTCGGGTCGCAAATCTCGATTGCCCGGTTTCCATCAGAAGCGGCGACACGAGAACTGCGTACGGTGAGTCTGCGCTGGCCAACTCGGCTTGCAGGTATTGATTGATCAGGGGGTGTAGCAACTGTTCGAGCCAGCGACGCTCATCAGGATCAGCAAATACTCGCTTGCGAAGTTGCGCGCGATCGAGTGTTCCGTCGGCCTGAATGAGTTCAGCGCCGAAGTGCTCGCGAATCGCTGTCAGAGCCGGTTGCCCGGGTTTCACCACTTCTCTTGAAGCGATATCGGCATCGACGATTTTGATGCCGAGACGTTTGAACCGATCCGATACCGCCGACTTGCCCGAGCCGATTCCACCGGTGATTCCAACGACGAACATGCGAAGCTCTCAGCCGAAAACGACGGCGATCACCCTATCATGCGCAAGCAGCGTCACCCAGCCTGCGATCGCGAGATACGGACCGAATGGGATCGCCTCGCGGCTCCGCCGAATCAGCAGCATGCCGCCTCCGAGTACGATGCCGACGATGGAGGAGATCAGTATGAGCATCGGTAACGCCTGCCAGCCGAACCAGGCGCCCATCGCGGCGAGCAGTTTGAAATCGCCGTACCCCATGCCTTCCTTGCCGGTGATCAGTTTGAAGGCCCAGTAGATCGACCACAGCACGAGATATCCCGCAATTGCACCGATCACGGCGGATCCAAGATCGGTGAACGTGTTCGAGATGTTAACGAGCAAACCGAGCCACAAGAGCGGCAGCGTAATCTGGTCAGGCAGCAGCTTCGTATCGAAGTCGATGAACGTGAGCGCAAGGATTGCCCAAGTGAACACGAGAGCCGCGCCACCGGTCCACGTGTATCCGTAGACCGCGATCACAGCGACCGAGGCGATCGCGGTAAGAAGCTCAACGAAGGGATAGCGCGCGGATATCGGCGCTTTGCAGTTGCCGCAACGTCCGCGAAGCATGAGCCAACTGAGGATAGGGATGTTGTGAAGCGCCGGAATGGCGAATTCACACTTTGGGCAGCGCGAGCGAGGTGTAACGAGATTGAACGGAGCCGCGGGTTCAATCGGCGTGCTCAGTTCGAGGATCTCATGCGCTTGCGCGCGCCAGTCGCGCTTCAGCATGACCGGGACGCGGTAGATCACGACGTTCAGAAAGCTGCCGACCGAAAGACCGATCCAGGTTAGAAATACCAGGACCGGCCAACCTTGGCTCAGGAGGTTTGTTTCGAACACGCGCAGCGCTAAAGAGCCTCAGTGACCGCCGCCGACCACCCGACCCAACTGGAAGATCGGTAGATACATGGCAATGATCAGACCACCGATGAGCACGCCGAGGACCGACATAATCATCGGCTCCATCAATGCAGTGAGATTGTCGACCGCGTTGTCGACTTGCTCTTCGTAGTAGGTGGCGGATTTGTCGAGCATCGTATCCAGTGCGCCCGATTCCTCGCCGATGGCGACCATCTGAACCACCATATTGGGGAACACGCCGGTACTGCGCATAGAGAAGTTCAGTTGCTGCCCCGTGGAGACGTCGTCGCGGACTTTGTAGACCGCATTGACGTATACCGAGTTGCCGGTGGCACCGGCCACCGAATTCAGGGCATCGACAAGTGGCACGCCAGCCGCGAAGGTCGTCGATAGGGTTCTTGCAAACCGCGCAACCGCTGACTTTTCGATGATGTTGCCGACGACTGGCATTTTCAGTGCGGTACGGTCGATCGCATCGCGCAGCGCCTTCGATCGGCGCCGTGCAACTGTGAAGCCCGCAATGGCGGCGGCGATCGCGACCAAGAACAAAAGCCAGTACTCCTGGACCACTTCTGAGATTCGGATGACGAACATCGTAAACGCGGGTAGTTCAGCACCGAATCCAGCGAATACCGTCTGGAACTGCGGCACCACTTTGATCAACAGGATGCCCGAAACGATGACCGCGACGATCACGACCGCGATCGGATACGTCATCGCTTTGCGGACCTTCGCCTTTAGGCTCTCGGTCTTTTCCTTATACGTGGCAATGCGGTCCAACATCGTCTCGAGTGAACCGGACTGCTCGCCCGCATCAACGAGGTTGCAGAACAGATCGTCGAAATACACCGGGTGCTTGCGCAGAGCCGAAGCAAACGTGTTACCCGCGGAGACGTCCGATCGAATCTGCAGAACGAGATCGCGCAACTTCGCTTTGTCCACACCGTCGGCGACGATCTCGAACGACTGCACTAGTGGGACGCCCGCACGCATCATCGTTGCCATCTGGCGCGTGAACAATGAGATGTCAGCCGAGTTGATGGCCTTACCGCCACCGACGCTGAACATCGCTCCGCCCTTTTTGCGGACCCGCGTCGCGTTGATGCCCTGTTTGCGCAGCTCGGCCTTCGCAATGGCGGGATTCGAACTGGCGATCTCGCCTTTGGCCCGGCGACCCTGCTTGTCAGTTCCTTCCCAAACGAATAGTGCGCTTGCTGCCATATTTCACCTGGACAGTTAATGCCCCGTGGTTACGCTGTTGACTTCGGCCAGGCTGGTAATCCCTTGCATGACCTTGAGCAGGCCATCGCGGCGCAAATCAGGGTAGCCATGCTCGCGTGCCTGCCGAGCCAGGTCGATGCTGTTTCCGTCCGCCATGATAATTCGAGACATCTCAGGCGTAATTTTAACTACTTCATATATTCCGACTCGGCCCTTATAGCCTTCTCGGCACTTCTCGCAGCCCTTCGAGTTCGGTACGAATACCTGGAAGCCCGTTTTGATGTCTTCTTCCGTGAAGCCTTCCGCGACCAGCGTGTCGTGCGGCACTTCGATGGTCGTCTTGCAGGCCGAGCAAAGGCGACGGCCGAGACGCTGCGCGATGATTAGGCTCACGGAGGTCGCGAGGTTGAACGCCGGAACGCCGATATTGCGCAGACGGGTCAGCGTTTCTGCGGCTGAGTTGGTGTGCAGTGTTGAAAGCACCATGTGCCCGGTTTGCGAGGCCTTTACCGCGATTTCGGCGGTGTCGAGGTCTCGAATTTCGCCAACCATCACGACATCCGGGTCTTGTCGCAAGAACGCGCGCAGGGCTGCCGCGAAGGAGAGGCCGACCTTATGGTTGACCTGTACCTGGTTGATGCCTTCGAGGTTGATCTCGACTGGGTCTTCAGCGGTTGCGATGTTGCGTTCGGCGCTGTTCAGGATGTTCAGCCCGGTGTAGAGGGTTACGGTCTTACCGCTACCGGTCGGGCCGGTCACGAGGATCATCCCTTGCGGCCTGAACAGCGCCTCCATGAAGCGCTGCTTTTCGGCCTCGCCGAATCCGAGCTGGTCGACTCCCATCTTGGCGCTGGTCGGATCGAGAATTCGGAGTACCACCTTTTCGCCCCAGAGCGTGGGCAACGTGTTGACGCGAAAGTCGATCGAGCGCGTCTTCGACAGTTTCATTTTGATCCGGCCGTCTTGCGGCAACCGGCGTTCGGAGATGTCGAGCTCTGACATGACTTTCAGGCGCGCGGAAAGTCTCGTGCCCAGGTTCGACGGCGGCTTCGCGACTTCGTGCAGCATTCCGTCGGTTCGAAACCGGACCCGGTAGGTCTTTTCGTACGGCTCGAAGTGAATGTCGGATGCGCCCATCTTGATTGCATCGAGCAGCATCTTGTTGACGAACCGGACGATGGGCGTGTCGTCAGTTGCGGCAGCGCCAACATCATCATCGGGGCCAGCATCCTCGTCGAACGCCTCCAGGTCGAGATCGTCGAGATCGTTGTCGCCAAGATCACCGAGCGTGCTGTCGTCCTGCCGTGACAGGAACTGTTCGATGATCGTCGCGAGCTTGT
>CAZLDA010000399.1:0-4290 GCA_964557875.1 uncultured Pseudomonadales bacterium
GGCGGGCGCACGCCGACGAAGAAGAACAACCCGGGCACCTGCTGCTGATAGAACGCAAAATCCTCGGCCGCCATCAGCGGATTGCTGGTCAACACGTTCGCGTCGCCGTAAACGCGCACAAGCGTCGGCCGCATCTGCGTCAACAGAGCGGGATCGTTGATCGTCGGCGGATTGCCCTCGCCGACCGCCAGCGTGGCCTGCGCGCCCATCGACTGCGCAATGCCGGTAACGATGTCGTTCATTTCGTCGCGCACCGCCTTGTTCACCGCGGGGTCGAAGGTGCGGATCGTACCGGTCAACTTCGCTTCGTCAGGGATGATGTTGTTGCGAACACCGCTGTGGAACGAACCCACCGTCACGACCGCCGGCGAAGCCGCGATGTTCACGCGCCTGCTCACTATGGTTTGCAGCGCGCCGACAATCTCCGACGAGATCACGATCGGGTCGATGCCGGCCCACGGCATGGCGCCATGCGTCTGGCGACCCTTCACCACGATCTCGAACCGTTGGGAACCCGCCATCGCACCGAGCGGACGCATCGAGACCTGGCCGGCGCGGTCGAGCTGCATCACGTGCAGCCCGAAAATCGCGTCGACATCCGGATTCTTCAGAACGCCTTCTTGCACCATCATTTCGGCGCCGCCTTCTTCTCCCGGCGGCGCCCCTTCTTCGGCTGGTTGGAAGATGAACTTGACCGTGCCCGGCAACTGCGCGCGCACGCTCGAAAGCACTTTCGCCGCGCCCATCAGAATCGCTACGTGATTATCGTGGCCGCACGCGTGCATCACTCCCACGTCCTGGCCGAGATACTGGGTGGTGACAGTAGATGCGTACGGCAGACCGGTTTCTTCCACTACCGGCAACGCGTCCATGTCGGCGCGCAGCGCGACCACCGTGCCCGGCTTGCCACCGTGCAGGATTCCCACCACGCCGGTGTGCGCAACGCCGGTCTTCACCTCGATATCGAGGGTTTTCAGATAAGACGCAACCAGCGCCGCGGTGCGAACTTCGCGGTTGGAGAGTTCCGGATGTTTGTGAATGTCGCGACGCCAGCCGATGACGTTGCTTTCGACCGCCGCTGACGCTTCGTCGATGTCCTCGTCGAGATCCGCATGTGCCGTTGCACACAGCAGCAGACCGCAGATCACAGATACGTTGAGTCGCATGTGTCCATCGCCATGGTTTCGATCCAGTTTACTCGCGAAGTTCGATCCGACCGAGATAGAACGTGCGCCCTGCCTGCGATCGCACGGAATGCACGACCACCATGGTTACACGGGCGACACCTCGATCGAACAGGCCATCGAGCCGATATCGCAAATGACACGGCCCGGGGGCGCACTGAAATTCCTGGTGCACATGGTCGACACCTGCGCCGCGCAGGCGGATCGAGATCGTGATCGGCATCGAGAGCGTTCCGTCGACGAACACGTCGGCGTCCAGCTCCGAATATGCGCCCCAATTCGAGATCGGGTCGGGGAACCAGATCCCGGGCCATCTTTCCTCGGACAGCGTGACCTTCAACACCCGGCCCTCGATCGACCAGTCCGACGGCGGATCGACCACTGCCACGACACTGCCGCTGCGTACGAGGTCGAACACGTGCCGCGAATCGAAACGCACGAGGTGCGGCACAATCGAGTCGCGATAACGGTCGATCACGATCGGCATCGCGATCGGCCAAAGCGAGCCGATCATCAGAATCGCCGCGAGCGCGACGCCCGTTCGGAAGTGAATGAACTTCTCGCGTGCAGACCAAACGAGCAACGCCGCACTCATTCCAACCATGTCGAAGAAGACGTCGCTGATTTCCGCATCACCACCCGTCACCTTCTGGACGAGTTCGGTGCCGACCGCGACGCACACGCCAATCAACACGGTCGTTGGCACGACGTACCTGCGTTCAGTCCATCGCCGTACGAACGAGAGAATCAGCCACGTAACGCATGCGAACCAGGTACCGTGCAGCGCGTCGGGAAACGCCGCCCAGAAGCGCCCTGATCCGGGCAACTTGATCAACTGCTGTTGTTGCGCGAACAGCAACGCGATCAACGCCGCGCCCGCGAGCGCCGAGTAGAGCCGTCCGGGACGAGTCGGATACACTGCGTCTCTTTCCTTCAAGACCAAGACGGGGTGACACGATGAAATTCGATCTTGCGATGACCGATGAGTTGCTGGCCACGACACGCGCCGTGCGCAAGCGTCTCGACCTCGATCGCAAAGTACCGCGCGAGGTGATCATGGAGTGCCTCGAACTCGCCGTGCAAGCCCCGACCGGTTCGAACTCGCAAGGCTGGCGCTGGCTGATCGTCGACGATCCGACGAAGAAAAAAGCGCTGGCCGATCTCTATCGGAAAGGCGGCGAAGCCTATCTGTCGCAGGCCGGCGAAGCGGCGAAGCAGGCCGGCAACGTGCAAACGCAACGCGTGTACGAATCGGCAATGTTCCTGATCGACGTTCTGCACAAGGTGCCGGTACATCTGATTCCCTGCCTCGAAGGACGTCCGCCGGCGAGCACCCCAGTGCCGTTGTTGGCGGGCTATTTCGGCTCGATCTTCCCCGCGGTATGGAGCTTTCAGCTGGCGGCGCGTTCACGCGGCCTCGGCACCGTGCTGACTACGCTGCACCTGCTCTACGAAAAGGAAGCCGCAGAAATTCTCGGTGTTCCCGACAACGTGATGCAGGTGGCGTTGCTGCCTGTTGCGTATACGAAGGGCACCGATTTCAAACGCGCCGAACGCCCGCCGGTGGCGAACATCACGCACTGGAACACCTGGTGAAATGATCAGCGCGTCGCTCGTCGATGCGAACACTTATGAAGTAGTCGTTTCCGGCGACACCGAGACCGTGCATCGGGTACGGATATCGCCTGACTACTACCGCAAACTCAGCGGCGCGCAGTTCACGCACGAGTGGGTACTGATTCAGGCGTTCCAGTTTCTGCTCGAACGCGAACCGAATACGTCGATTCTCAAGGAGTTCGACCTGTCGGTGATCAACCGGTACTTTCCCGAGTTCGAGGACGACATGGCGACGCGTCTGGGCAAATGAACGGCACGTTCGGCGAATTCGTAAAACGCCACTCTCTGCCGATCGGCATCGGCCTGATGTTCCTGCTGACGTGGCCGATCGATCTCGCACACGCAGGCAAACTGCAACTACAGATCCCGTTCGTCATCTACCTGTTTCTCGGCTGGGGTTTCGTCATCGCATCGGTGGCGATGACCGGGTTCACGCTCGGCAAGTCAGGCGTCGTTGCTTTGTTGAAGCGATTTCTGATTTGGCGCGTAGGCTGGACGTGGCTGGTCGTCGCACTGTTTCTTTATCCTTCGATCCTCCTGGCCGCAGTACTCATCAACGCGGCAATCACACAGACCCCGCTCGACTTCACGCACGTTTTCGCGCATCGAATCTTTGGCGCGTCCGCATACCTGCCGATGTTCATCGTGCCGTTCTTTCTCGTCGATGCCATCAGCAACGGCGAGGAAATCGGCTGGCGCGGCTACGTGCTGCCGCGTTTGCAGGTGGACCATAGCGCGCTCGTGGCCAGCCTGATACTCGGCGTCGTGTGGGGCCTGTGGCACCTGCCGAAGTTCCTCGGCGAGGATTCGAGTCCGTTCTGGTTGTTCATGATCAGAATCACGGCGTCCGCCGTTCTATACACCTGGCTCTTCAACAACACGCGCGGCAGCCTGCTGATGACGACGCTGTTCCACGCGTCCGCAAACACGGCGGGAGTATTTCTGCCGATTGCGAATACGGCGGTGGCCTCCAACGTCAACGCATTGATGATCCAAGCCGGGCTGGAAGTGTTAGCCGCGATCGCGGTAACGCTGTTTGCGGGCGCGGATCGACTTTCCAGAACGCAACCCAAACAGATCCTGAACGCCGGTGCGCTTACATGAACGAACTGTGCAGTTTCAGCGCGGTGGAACTTGCCCGCATGCTCGCGGCGCGCAAGGCGAGTTGCACCGAAGTGATGGATGCGCACCTTGCGCAGATCGACGCCGTGAATCCGCGGCTCAACGCGATCGTTACTCTCGACGCAACCCGCGCGCGAGAAACGGCTGAGCAACATGACGCGAACTATTCGCGCGACGCCTTGCCGCCGCTGTGGGGATTGCCGACCGCGCACAAAGACCTGGTTTCGACTCGCGGCATGCGCACCACGTTCGGCTCTACCCTGTTCGCCGACAACGTTCCCGACCAGGACGATCTGATCGTAGAGCGCATCCGCGCCGCAGGCGCCATCGCCGTCGGCAAAACGAACACCCCCGAATTCGGCGCCGG
>CAZLDA010000400.1:0-4276 GCA_964557875.1 uncultured Pseudomonadales bacterium
AGCTGTCGTACGTACGTACGCTGATAAAGGACGAACCAAACGTCGTGGTGATGGGTGACATGAACAGCCACCTGAGTGGATTGCTGTTCGATTCCCCGCTGGCCGATACAGCGCTCGTTCCGGCTGCCGATTCGAAGCCGACTTACCCGAGCTGGCGTCCGGCGCTAACACTTGATCATGTGCTGGTTACGCCGGGCCTCGCGATCCGCAGTTGCGACGTTCTCGATTGCAACCTCAGCGATCACCGCCCGGTGGCCGTTCGCGTTTCAGTGAATAGGCCGGTCGCGCCGCAGGCGCTTCAGTAGAAGACCTTCAGTTGAAGACAGCGGCGAGAGGACGTTTGATCCTCCCGCCGACGGCTACACCTCAGTTCGCCGCGTCGCGTTTCACACACGCTGTTTCGAACAACTCCGGATACTGCTTCGGATAGTCGGTCTTGCAGAACGCGATGCTCGTGTTCGCCTGGCTGACGACGTACGCGTGAACCGACTTCGCCTGCTCTTCGTCGAGTACATCTGCGAAGCTGACCATTCCCTTACCTGTGAAGGCGCCGCCGCGAACGATGGCATCGAAGGCTTCGTGGGTTGCAGGCGCCATGTAACGAAGGTCGGGTAGTACGCCGCTGCTCGTAGCGCCCGGCCCATGGCAGGTCGAACAGTAGGCGTGGAACAGATGCTCGCCCTGCGCAATTTGCTCAGGCGTCGCCTTCAGGTCTGGCGGAACCGGGATGTTGATAGGTGTCACCTTGGGTTCCGGCATCTCTGCCTTGCCGCCCAACTTGAACACGAGTATTCGCCCCTCAGTGAGCACGTTATCACGATGCTTCGGAACGCCGGATGCGAGCGCGAATGCGCCGCCCCAACCCGCGGCGACCGCAATGTACTGTTCGCCGTCCACCGAATAGGAAATCGGCGGCGCGATGATGCCGCTGTGAACCGGCATCGACCAGACAAGCTTGCCGGTGTCGGCCGTGTAGGCCGCAAACGTGCCGTCGGACAGACCCTGGAATACGAGATTGCCCGCAGTGGAGAGCAAACCGCCGTTCCAGGACGTCTTGTGGTTGACCCGCCAAACTTCCTTCTGCTTCACCGGATCCCAAGCCGACAGATGACCGCCGACATTGTGCAGCGCCTGTATCTGCCCCTCTACAGTTTTGGCAGGAATCATCAGGTCGGTATCGACCGCAAGGTTCCATGAACCGGGCTGATACTTGAATGCGTTGTTCTGCCCGTACTTGAACTCGAGATCGAGCACGGGTATGTAGACGAGCCCGGTCATTGGGCTATACGTCATCGGATGCCAGTTGTGTCCGCCATAAGGCGATGGACGAAGCGTCTTCGGTTCGTTCGCATAGTGCGCGTCGGGATTCTCGACGGGTCTGCCGGTCTCCTGGTCCACGTGCGTTGCCCACGTCACCTGCACGTACGCTTCCGCCGATATGAACTCGCCGTTGGTTCTGTCGATAACGTAGAAGAAGCCGTTCTTGGGCGCCTGCATGATGACTTTACGCGGGGCGCCGTCGATCTGCAGATCCGCAAGGATCATGTGTTGCGTGGCGGTGTAGTCCCACGTGTCGCCGGGAGTGGTCTGGTAGTACCACGCCATAGTGCCGTCGTCGGGGTTGACCGCAACGATCGACGACAGGTACAGGTTGTCGCCGCCGCCGGGGCTTCTTATGTATCGGTTCCACGGTGATCCATTGCCAACGCCGATATACAGCAGATTGAGTTCGGGATCGTAGGCCATCGAATCCCAGACCGTACCGCCGCCACCGACTTCCCAATAACGAGTACCCGGCGCGCTGCCTGCCTCACGCCAAGTTGCGGCCGCTTTCGCGAGATGAGGGCCTTCGTACGGTTTTGATGGATCACCCGGAACCGTGTAGAAGCGCCACGCTTGATTGCCGGTTGCTGCGTCGTACGCGGTGATGTAGCCGCGCACACCCAACTCTGCGCCGCCGTTACCGATGATGACTTTGTCGTGAACGACACGCGGCGCGCCGGTGATCGTGTAAGGACGGGTCTTGTCGATCGTGAGCTGTGACCACACTTCCTTTCCGGTGCCGGAGTCGATCGCAAAAATACGTCCAACGATCGTGCCGATGTATACGTTGCCTTTCCAAACGGCGACGCCACGGTTCACCACGTCGCAGCAAGCGTACTTGCCCCACTCCTTCGGCACCTGCGGATCGTATTGCCACAGCAGTTCGCCAGTTTTCGCATCGTGCGCGAACACGAGGCTCCACGGTCCGCTCGTGAACATCACGCCATCGACGACAATTGGCGTCGCTTCTATTCCGCGCGTCGTCCCCGTGTTCCAGGACCACGCGAGTCCCAGGTCGCCAACGTTCGTGTCGTTGATCTGGTTCAGCGGAGAGAAGCGCTGCTCCGAGTAGTTGCGGCCGTGCTCGAGCCAGTTACCCGGCTCTTTGTCGGCGTCAATGATGCGTTGTGCATCTACCGTCAGCGTCTTCTTGCGAATCTCGTCGGCACGCGGGTTCGTAGATGCGGCCGCAGTCGTCGGAGTTGCGGCCGCGTTTGCGCTCGCGTCAGGCGCCGGCGATTTCGAGCACGCACAGACAAGAAGCAGAACGACAGGCGCCAATGAAAGGCGCCGCATGAAACGCAGCATGATTTCCCCCGCCGGACGATTTGTAGTTTTGAGCGGCCGGCGGCGAGTGTATCAAAAGTCGCGAAAGGCGCTCAGGCGAGGTTCGACTTCGAAGGATCGGTTTCGACCGCTGGCTCTGCCAGGTGCGTTTCCGAAGCGTCCTTGTGCACCTCGGAATCGGGCGCGGAGGCTACCTG
The DNA here is from genome assembly GCA_964557875.1 of uncultured Pseudomonadales bacterium. GTDB lineage: Bacteria > Pseudomonadota > Gammaproteobacteria > Pseudomonadales > Azotimanducaceae > DATJGR01. Next base: position 2,808 of record CAZLDA010000400.1, read on the forward strand.
ACTCGTCGTCGCGCCGAGACCGATGCCGCCGGGCAACAACGATCGAAGGAAGTTGATGTTCTGATCGGCCAGCCGTTGCATCAGCTTCAGTGGATTCGCGTTCAACACTTCGCGCATGCGGCGCTGATAGAGCTCCTGCTGCTCGAGGAACGTCATGATGCTCTGCTCAAGATAACGGCTGAGCACGCTCTGCATGCTGTCGCCGTAGAAGCGCACCACCTGTTCGAGCACGCGATTGGTCAACAGCGGTTCGTGCCCCTCGGCTTCCTGCTCCGCAATGATCTGCAGCAACACCGAACGCGTGAGGTCCTTGCCCGTCTTTGAGTCGAGTACCTTCACGGGATCCTTGCCGAGGATCATCTTGCGGACATCGTCGAGGGTGACGTATTCGCTTTGCTCGGTGTCGTAGAGCCGCCGATTGGGATATTTCTTCAGAATCCGCACCGCAACATGCTCCTCTCAAATGGGATCTCGATTAAGATCAGGACGCTCGGCGCCTGCGAGTACTGCGATGTTATACGCTTTGACGCAGTGCGGAAAAGCGGTGGCCGATTCTGCGGCGTGAGCACCTGCAGCAATCAAGGAGACGGGTCGTGAAAGTATCGGTGGACGTCGATCTGACCCCGGAGGAACTGCGCCGTTTGTTTGGACTTCCAGATCTGACGCCGATTCAGGCCCTTGTGGTCGAACGGATCACGCGCCAGGTGGAGAAAGGCATGGACAGCAATCTGCTTGCCGGCATCACACGCTCGATCATCACGGGTGGCGTGCAGTCGTGGGAGGCTTATCAGAAGTTGCTGTCAGGCATCCTGAGTGCAGCAAAACCCAACGAAACCAAGAAGGACGTACCGGGCGGCCCCGATCAGACCGACTGAGCGAATCCGGTTCTCGGACGACGCGCTGCGTAAATCGCGTCGGGATAGATGAAGCAGCGCGCACCGCTGCGTTCGAATTTCCGCCATTTATCAGCGGGCTGTACGAGGCGATCGCCGATCACGTAGTAGATCGCTGGATTGAATCCCATGCCGCAATGGCTCGCATACACCTCGACGTTATCGGTGTAGGGCGTTTCTTCCTCTATGCAGGTCTTCCAGTGAGCGATGCCGTCGGTGCGACTGTAGATGGCCGTCGACGGAACAGGGGCCGGCCGCGAGATGTCGCCCATCTTCTGCTTGAGATCGTCGGGCCTCTCGCCGGTCGCCATCTCGAACAAACGCCGCACCGCAGGTGCAGTGCCGTCTGTCTCGGTCTGCCTGAAAGGTGAGCCCAGCGTAATCACCTGCCGGATCTGATCTGGAATCACTTTCGCGATCTCGCGCGCGTAGACGCCGCCAAGGCTTTGTCCGATGAGCGACACCGGTCGGCCGTGTTCGCGCGCGAGGTCACCAACAGTAACGATGAGGCGTTCCATGAGTATGCCGCGCGGACCCAGATTGCGGCCGAAGCCCCAAGGGATTGCGTTGTACCCG
>CAZLDA010000401.1:0-4271 GCA_964557875.1 uncultured Pseudomonadales bacterium
GTGATGCGCATCAGGTTCGTCGCGAGGGGCTCTGCTGCCTTCAGGTCGCGCGTCAGCGGCGTGATCTCGACGCCTTCATATTTGTCGAGTGTCGCCGGCTCGTCATACACCACCTGCACGGCGACGTACGACGTATCGCCCTGGATGAAGCCCGCGTTCACGACGTCGTCGGAATAAAGATAGCCGCGGCCTTCGAATTCCGTCTGCTGGCCGGCGAGCTGCAGTTCCAGCGCCGCCGCTTCCATCGTTCGCCGCGCGCGCGCCGCCGATAGGCCGATGTCATCTTCATAGACCAGCGCGGTGCGGCGATCCAGCCCCTCATTCTTCGTGTAGCCGACGAACCGGACACGCGGGTTGGTTTTGTCCGCAACCTCGGAGAGCGACAGCTTCACTTTGTCGAGATAACCAGGCGGGAACACCGGCGTGCCTTGCTCGAGCATCACGGGCTTCAGTGGACCGCGCGGCGAGTCGTAAACGCGAGTCACCGTTTCTGCGCCCGGGTCGCCGGGGCACATCTGCGGTTCGTCCGGCAGCTCCTGCAACGAGTCGTCGTACCAGAACTCCACTTCCACGCGGCGATTCATCGCCCGCCCCTGCGGCGTCTCGTTGGAGGCGAGCGCGCGTTCAGCACCATGCCCTTCGCTTTCCACCGCTTCGGTCGGAAGGCTCAATTGTTCCTGAATCGCCAGCGCAACGCGACGCGCACGCGCCTTGGACAACGTCGTGTGATCACCGTAGATGCGCTCTTCGCGCGATGCGAGCGCGGTGCTGTCGGTGTAGCCGATGAATTTGACGACGACGTGCTGCTTGTCGGCGAGGTGCTCCAGCGTGCGCTGAACCTGCCCGACGAACTCCGGTGTAAGGTCGACCGATGCTTCGTCATAGTGCAGCGGCGCCACCAGATTGCGAACGCGCGCACGGTGCTGATGCCCGTCGAGGTAGCGCATCTTGCAAACGGTCTCTACACGGCAGACCTTCACCTGCTGGATGTCGTTCTTGACGAGCACCTCTTGGGTCACCGTCGTGTCCTTCATCTCGTCGTACCAGACCTCAACCTCGACACGTCGGTTCTGCGCGCGACCCGCCGCCGTCTCGTTACCGGCAATCGGCTTGCTGTCGCCGGCCCATTCGAACGACATCGACTCGGCATTGAGCCCCAGCGTCTTCTGGAATAGCTCCGCCACCTGGCCGGCGCGTTCGCGCGACAGACCTTCGTTGTCGGTGTACACGCGCGCGAGACGCGCCGACAAAGGTTGGTTGTCGGCATGACCGACGAGGTGCAGGCGCACGTTCTGTTTGTCGCGCACGCTTTCGAGCGCGGCCCGCAGGTTTGCGATCGTGCTGTCGGGCACCTCGGCCACACCCGAATCGAAGTGAATCGGCGGTACGACGTTCTGCAGCTTGATGGTCTCCGGCGTCGGAACGACCACTTCGCGCATCGCCAACTCGTCACCTTGCTGCGCGGCAAGGCGTTCCGCATCGCGCGTCCATTGCATGAACTGCTCGTCGCCCGGCAAATGCCGCTCGACGCTCGAACCCATCGCCAGGTCCTGCACCTCGGCGAAGGTGCTCGTCGGCAGTAGCGCCAGGTAGAACATCGCAATGCGAGGCAAACGCATCATCGCTGCGCCTCCCCGCCGCCCGCGAGCGGTGTGCCTGCTTCAACTGTTGTGTTCGGGGCGGCGCTCACGGCTGTGTTCGGCTTGCCGCTGCTCGCTTGCTGCAGACCCTTGAAACGCGGGTCTTCGGACGGCGGCTTGCCGGTACGCCAGAACACTTCGTGTTCGATCACCAGCGAATAGCTGCCGTGCGCCTCGGCCCACCTGTCAGTGACGAGCTTCGTCATCGCGGTGATACGACTCTCGACCAGCTTCGGGTCCTCGACGTCGGCGAGATACGACAGACGCAGGATGGACGGCCCCTTCTGCATCTCTTCGATCAGCAGGTTCATGCGCGGACGCCACTGAGGCCGCATGTCGACCGAGTCGGGCCCGAACACCGCATCGGCGATGTCGAGGCCGATCACTTTGTTGATCGACGCGCCGAAGCTGAAGTGCAGCGCCTTACCACGCGTCGCACGCTGGATCTGGAACGGCTCCGTCGATGATCGATAGCCCGCCGGCAGCGAACGATCGTCGAGCTTCAGCATGAAGTTGCTGCCGCGACCTTCACGCGGCGTGATCGCGCACGTGATGTGGAAGCGCCCATACCCGTCCGTTAGTGCTGCAAGTCCCGTCGGCGTGATCAGCCGAGCGCCGGGGATGCCCTGTTCGCCCGAATCCTGGATGCTGTTGCGATTCTTGTCGTCGAACACCTTGCCGGTGACGTCGGTGCAATCGAAGGTGGGATCGGGCACGACCTGCACGGTCGCCGATGCCTGTCCCGACAGCGCGAGGCCTGTACCACTCTGCTGCGCGAACGCATAGTTCGTGAATTTGCCTTCGGTAACGCCCGCTCCGGCGGCGAGCAGGAGCTTGATCGTGTGTGTGCCGTTCGGCGCGAGCGTCACGTTCTGCCACAGCAAGCGTCCGTCCGTGACAGTCGGCTCGAGCTGCTGATCGTCGAAGTGGGCCGAACCTTCCACGTACTTGAAGCCGACCGGATAACGGTCGACCACGTCGACACCCGTCAGTGCGAACGGCCACGCGTTCTTCACCGTGATCGTGTACGGCACCATCTGACCCTTGGCGACGTTGGTCAGCGGCGTCGTCTTCGCGACGGCCACTACGCCGGTCAGCGTCGGGTCGACCGGAATGTGATTGTTGAACAACTGGCTCGAGCCCGGCACGCGTGTGCCGTCGAGCACCAGCCGAACCTGATACGCCGTTCCGCGACTCAGCGCGGCAACACCGGTGGGTGGTGCGAACTCGGACGTCGTCATTTCGCAGTGATCGATCGTTCCCGCGATCGCATCGTCGGTGCCGCCCGCGCACATCGGCACGTCGAACGGCGGCTGCGACGCATCGCTCAACGGTGGGATCACTCGCGAGTAACCGGTTTCGTAGCCGGTGCTGGGCGGCGTGACGTCGATCCGGTAACTGCCGCCGTTCTGGCAACTCGGATCGGAGAAGTTGATGTCGAACTTGTAATACCCGTCGGTGCGCGTCACCTGGCCCTGCTGATTCGGATCGTCGAAGCAGGCCGTCGACAAAGCGTTGTCGGTGTTCAGATCGACCAGCGTCAACGTCGCACCCGCCAACGGCAGACGCGACATCGAGTTGTAGACGACGCCGTCCGGATCGATCGGCAGGTTCAGGTTCAGCAGGTTGCTGTTCATCTGCACGACGATGTCGTAGATGCGCTGCAAGGCGTTGGTGAAGTCGGAACTCGCAAGTCCCAACAACGCCGTTCGGGTGCTGGCGCCCGGTGCGCTGAACACCAGTTCGTATTTGTCGGGCGTCAGGTAGTTCGGAACGACGCCGACGAACTGATAGACGCCGTTCTCGTCAGTGGTCGTCGTCATCACCGACGTACCATTCCGGCGCAAGTCGACCGTCCAGCCTTGCAACACGCGTTCGTTCCCATCGAGCACGTCGTTGAAGTTGGCGTCGTGCCAGACGGCACCGTTCAAGATGCCGGAACCGACCATGCCGCCGACGTCGATCGCCACGCTCGCCGCGGCGGTCTGGTCGACGTTCCAGGTCACGTGGGCGGTGTTGATCACGTGCGTGCCGATCGCGAGGTTCGGATTGATGCGCGCCTGGAAGCGCAACTCGATCGTTTGGCCCGGTGCGAGATCGCCGTAGTTCGCAGTGATCACCGAGCCCGCGACGCTGATGCCGGTGTTCGTGCCGTTCAGCAGTGCGGACTGATCCACGTACAACAGATACGCCGGGGCGTTCTCGTCGAGGTTGTCGGTGATGTACACGCCCGGCTGAGCCACAGAGCCCGGGTTACGTACGCTCACCAGGTATTCGAGCGTTGCACCCGCAATCGCAGGTCCATTGCCGACCACAGACACCTGCTTCGTGATCGTGAGCGGCAACGCCACGCCTACGAGCGTTGTGTGCGCGTCCTGAAAATCGAGCACGCCGGGCGTGCCGTCCGTTACAACGCGCGCGTAGTGGCGCGCATAAGCAGCCGACACCAACGGGTCGAGGCTGTACCAGTCCGTTACGCCTGCAACGTTCGTCAGGCTCGCGCCGGGGTTCGTGGTCGCGTCGAGCATCGTGTTGTAGCCGACGATCAAGCGCTCGTTCGGCCCGATGGACGCCGCGGGCGTGAGCATCGTCAGCGTTACCGTACAGGTCGGTGCGCCCACGTACGCAACG
>CAZLDA010000402.1:0-4269 GCA_964557875.1 uncultured Pseudomonadales bacterium
GGCGACTTCGCGGACCATGCGGGCGCGGATGTTCTCGTACTTGTCCTTCAATTCGATTTCTTTCGCTACCGATACGCCGTCCTTCGTCACGGGGGGTGCACCGAACGACTTATCGAGAACTACGTTGCGTCCCTTCGGGCCTAACGTGACTCTTACTGCTTCCGCCAGGATGTTCACGCCGGCGAGCATTCGCTGCCGCGCGTCATCGCCAAATCGTACGTCTTTCGCGCTCATCGCTTTCTTCCTCTATATATCCAGGTTCGAACCGTTAGGCCTTCAGGACCCCGAAGATTTCGCTTTCAGAAAGGATCAGCAGCTCCTCTCCGTCGATTTTCACCGTGCTGCCGCCGTACTGGCCAAAGATGACCTTGTCGCCGACTTTCACGTCGGGTGCACGCACGTCACCGTTATCGAGCGCTTTGCCCGGACCGACGGCCAACACTTCGCCTCGGGACGGCTTTTCGGTTGCTGAGTCGGGCAGCACGATACCGCCCGCGGTTTTGGTCTCTTCTTCCAGCCGACGTACAACCACGCGGTCATGCAAGGGTCGGATTTTCATCGCAAGATTTCTCCCAAGTCTCTGATTCCTTTGATCAATTCGCTCAACTCGCAGCGGCGAAACGCACTGTTCGATTGGCACTCTCCGCGCGGGAGTGCCAATCATAGTGAGGCGCCACTGAGTTTCAAGACTTAATCCTCAGTACAGGCGCACCTCGCGCGCGAGCCCGCTATATGCGGTCATCAGCAGCAACTTCAAGCGGGCCGCTCGACGATGCTGTACGCACGGAAAATAATTGCGGCGCGGTGAGACGAGGATCGAGCGTTGAAACGTGACCACACTGACGAGCCGAGCATCGCCGAGCGGGTCTGGCAGGTCATCGCACTGATTCCGAAAGGACGTGTCGCGACCTACGGACAGGTCGCCGAACTCGCGGGACTACCGGGCGGTGCGCGTCGCGTCGGTAACCTCCTTAGTCACCTCCCGCCGGGTTCGAAAATTCCGTGGCATCGAGTGATCAACGCGTCAGGCGGCATTTCACTGCCAGAAGATTCAGGCGGTTTCTCGCGTCAGCAACGACTGCTCAAGAAAGAAGGCATCGCGTTCAATGAATCGGGGCGCGTTTCGTTGCCTCGATTTCGTTGGAAACCCTAGCGCCTATCGAGCGTCGTGCTCGGCGCGATACGGTGCTACCCAGAACAGCAGCAGCATCCCCGGCACGGCGCAGACGGCACACAGCAGGAAGAAGCGCGTCCAACCCAGGCCGTCAGCGGGCAGACCCATTGCAGTGAATGCGTGCGCAACCTGTTCGATCACGCCGCCGGGTGGCGCATTTGCTGCGCCTTCCACGAGAAATCCCGTGGTCGCGCTCGCCAGCGTTCGGGGAAGCGCCGTGAGCGCGCTGAACAGCGCGAACTGAGTGGCCGCGAGTGCCGGCGACGTCTCGCGCATGATGTAGGCGACGAACGCCGCGGTACCGAGGCTCATGCCAAATGATTCGAAGGCAAGCACCGTCGCGAGCACCCAAGGATTGCGTCCCGCCTCCGCCAGCACGGCGAACGCGAAGATCGAGGCAAGCTGCGCAAAACCGAATATCCAGAGCGCGCGGTTGATGCCCAATCGAAGCATCAGAACTCCGCCCACCAACCCCCCGGCGATGGCGGGCCACAGACTGGCGTTCTTCGCGATGAGTCCGATCTCTGTTCGGGAGAAGCCGAGATCCAGATAGAACGGCGTTGCCAACGCAGTGGCCATGCTGTCGCCGAGTTTGTAGAAGAACAGGAACGCGAGCACCAGAGCCGCATATCCGAACCCGCGCCGCGACACAAACTCGTGGAACGGTTCGACGATTGCCTGACGCAGGGTTCGAGGCGCGGCGGGATGCGCAACCGCTTCGCGGATCGACAGGGTCAGGCCGACTCCGACCAGCATGAACAGCGCGACGATCGTGATCACCCAATCCCAGGGCATGGAGTCGGAGAGAATGAACGCGAGCGAACCTGGGATCAGACCTGCAAGCCGGTATGTCTGAATATGCACCGCGTTGCCGAGTCCGAGTTCGAGATCGGGCAGCAGTTCGCGACGATAGGCATCCAAAACGATGTCCTGCGTCGCACTGAAGAACGCCACGATCGCCGCGAGCCACACGATCGTCTGCAGCTCGTAAGCGGGCTGCCAGCGACCGACGTACACCATCGACACGATCAACGCCAACTGCGTGGCCAACATCCAGCCGCGACGGCGGCCCAGGAGCGGAAGCTGATAACGATCGACTAAAGGGGACCAGACGAACTTCCAGACGTATGGAAGTTGAACAAGTGCGAGCAAGCCAATCTGTTTGAGGTCGACGCCTTCGCTGCGCAGCCACCCCGGTATCAGCTGGATCAGAAAGAAGAACGGCAATCCGGACGCGAACCCGGTGAAAGCGCAGATAACGATGCGACGATTGAGGATTCTTCGCAGGAGTGGTTCGTCAGCGCTTGGCTCCACCCTTGCGGCCCGATCAGTCGCGGAAGTTCTCGAACTGCAGCGGTATCGGAAGCTTGGCCTCGCGCAACATTGCAATCACGTCCTGGAGATCATCGCGCTTCTTGCCAGTGATACGGATCTTCTCACCTTGAACGCTGACCTGGACCTTGAGCTTCGATTCTTTGACGCGCTTCACGATCTCTTTGCCGTAATCGCGGTCGATGCCTTGCACGATTTTATGGCGCCGGCGCTTTTCATTGCCGGAACCCTCGATTCCCTGCGGTTCGAGGCAACCCGTATCGACCTTCCGACGGACGAGCTTGTCGCGCAGGATGTCTTCCATCTGCTCGATCTGAAACTCCTCCTGCGCACGAATCAGGATGGCGTCGTCCTCGAGTTCGAACGACGCAGTGACACCACGAAAGTCGAAGCGCGTTCCCAGTTCTCGATTGGCCTGATCGACGGAATTACGAACTTCCTGCATGTCGACCTCAGAGACGATGTCAAACGTTGGCATGATTCATCCACTTCAGCGCCGTGATTCCGACTGACGTCACCCACATTACATTAGTCGTCCAAAGCCTTGCGACGCCGTTCCTTGACAACCCTGCACCCCTAATTGAATCTACCTTCGATCTCCCCGAGTCCCTTTCGCTAACTTACATGTCGCACGAGGACATTCCAATCCTGGTGGTCGATGACGCGAAGTTCTCCAGCGCCATCATCGCCAAGGCGCTGCGCAGCGGCGGGTTTTCCAATGTGCGATTCACCAACAATCCGCTTCAGGCTCTTCGTTCCGTAGAGAAACGGCCAGCGCAAATTCTCATCGCCGATTGGCTCATGCCTTCAATGGACGGGCTCGAGCTGACTCGCCGCATCAAGAAGCTCGACGACGCGACAGGCCATTTTACCTACGTCATGCTGCTGACCGCTCGCGACGACATTCAGGCGATGCACGAAGCCTTCAAAGAGGGCGTGGACGATTTCCTCAACAAGGCGAACCTGCGCGGCCAGTTGCTACCGCGCGTATTTGCAGCCCAGCGCATTGCGGAGAGACAGAACGAACTGCTGCGAACGAACAAGCTGTTGCGCCGCAAAGTGCGCGAACTGACGACCACCGACCTCGTCGATCCAGTGACAGGGCTCGGCAACATGAAGTTCACGCTCGATCGAATCGGCTCGTTGTCGAAGGAAATCGAAGCGCGCGGCGGCGCGGCGTGCATCCTACTCGTCGGCATCAACAACCTCGATGTGATCGAGAAGCAATATGACAAGGCAGTGATCGACGAATTGATGTCCGGCATCGGCGCAAAACTCAGGCAGCTCGTGCGCCCGCTCGACGTCGTCACTCGCCCCGAAGCCAACTTGTTCGCTGTAACGATGCTGCAACCCGACATCGAGAACTGCACCTCGACCAGCTTCCGCCGCATCTTCGACAACCTGTACATGCACTCCTTCAAAACGAGCGAAGGGTTCATTCCGGTCGTTGTCGGAGTCAGTCTCGTGGCGGCGGACACACGCACCACCATTCCCGACCCGCGTACGTTCATGCGGACCGCATACGATGCGCTCACGCGATCGTTCGATACCGGCATCATCCCGGTAGTTCGATACGGCGAACGCATCGAGAGCCCCGCTCGCACTTGAGGCGTTTATGCCGAACCGCCTGACACGAATCACGACTCGAGGCGGCGACAAGGGAGAAAGCAGCCTCGCCGATGGTTCTCGTTACTCGAAATTCGCCCCTCAGTTTCAGGCGTTAGGGGACATCGACGAACTCAATTGTGTCGTCGGCATCCTGG
>CAZLDA010000403.1:0-4243 GCA_964557875.1 uncultured Pseudomonadales bacterium
CCGTAACGAACGCATCGCCTATGGCGCGCGCCAGAATCAGTCGCAACCGTCCATCAATTGCCTTCTTGTCCATGCCCATTGCCGAACGCAATGCGTCCACTGTGAGATTTCCTGGCGGATGCACCGGCAAACCAAACTTACCGATGAGCGATTTGATGCGCTTTCCGTCACTTCGATCGAGCAACCCTGCGCGCATCGACAGGTCGGTGGCCATCACCATGCCGACGGCAACCGCTTCGCCATGCAGATATTCATAGCGCGTCAATGTTTCGATCGCATGCCCGAAGGTATGTCCGTAGTTCAAGATCGCGCGCAGTCCGTCCTCGCGTTCGTCCACCGCCACGACGGCCGCTTTGACCGCACATGACGTGAGCACCGCGTGCTTCAATGCAACAGCGTCCCGGCGCGAAAGCGGGCCGACATTGGCTTCGAGCCAGTCGAAAAACGAGGCGTCGCGGATGATGCCGTACTTGATGACTTCGGCAATGCCGGCGAGGTACTCGCGCTCGGGTAACGATTCGAGTGTCTTCAAATCGGCCAACACGAGGCGCGGTTGATAGAACGCGCCGATCATGTTCTTGCCTTGCGGATGATTGACCGCCGTCTTGCCGCCCACCGATGAGTCGACGCATGCGAGCAAAGTCGTCGGCACTTGAATGAACGCAACGCCTCGCTGATAGGTCGCCGCCGCGAAACCGGTAACGTCGCCAATCACTCCACCGCCGAGCGCGATGAGCGTGGTCGAACGGTTGTGCCGATGCGTCATCAGGTGATCGAGCACTTTTCCGTACGTTTGCAGGGTCTTGTGTTCCTCACCATCTGGAAGCACGCACGCATCCATCCGATATCCGGTCAGCGTGGTTTCCAGTGCCGGAAGATACAGCGGCGCGATTGTCTCGTTGGTGACGACGCACACCTGCTGGCCCGCGATGTACGGTGCGAACTGCGCGCGATCGCTCAGCAGACCGGAGCCGATCACAATCGGATAGCTACGATCGCCGAGCTCTACCCGCAATGTCTCAATCACGCAAAGCACCCGTTGCTGCGCAGATGTTCGGCAATCTCTCTTGCCAGCGCCTTTGCCGAATGTCGATCGGCGCAGAAGCGATAGTCCGCAATGCCGGAGTACAAAGGGGCCCGTTCCTGCGCGAGACGCTCGAGTGTGACGCGCGGGTCTCCCTGTCGCAGCAACGGCCTGCGCTTGTCGCGCCGAGTGCGTTCGACCAGTCTTTCTATTGGCGAATCGAGAAATACGACGATTCCTCGCGCCGCCAGGTTGCGGCGGTTTTCCTCGCGCAACACGACACCGCCGCCGGTCGCAAGAACCACGCCGTCACGTTGCGTCAGCTCATCGACGACCTGGCACTCGCGGTCGCGAAATCCTGCCTCGCCTTCCTTGTCGAAAATCCAGGCGATGTCGGCGCCGGCTTTTTCTTCGACGACGCGATCGGTATCGAAGAAAGGCAATCCCAATTCATCGGATAGCAGCCGACCGACGGTTGTCTTACCGACAGCCATCAGACCGATCAGGAACACATTGTGATTCTTGGTGACCATAACGACGAACGGCGCCATAAGGGCGCCGTTCAGTCTAATACGGGGACAGATACAAGTCTGTCCCTCGAGTCGAGGTCACCGCGTACTCAGCGAATCCTGAATGATGCGCGGCGTAATGAAGATCAGCAGTTCCTGCTTGTCGGTCTTATCGAGCGTCTTGCGGAAGAGACGGCCGACGTACGGAAGGTCGCCGAGGAACGGCGTCTTCTCAGTTGCTTCTGTCACCTGATCTTTGAAGATGCCGCCCAGTACGACCGTCTGCGCATTGTCGACCAGCACCTGCGTCTTGACCTGGTTCGTATCGATACTCGGAACGCCGTTGAACACCTGGCCCACCGAGTCTTGCGTCACCTTCAGCGTCATGATGATCCGATCATCGGGCGTGATCTGCGGCGTCACTTCGAGTGACAGCACTGCTTCTTTGAACGATACGGACGTTGCACCGCTGCTCGACGCTTCCTGATACGGAATCTCGGTACCCGAACGGATCTCAGCCATCTGCTTATCGGCCGTGATTACCTTCGGACGCGCGACGACCTGAGCGCGACCATCCACTTCGAGAGCCGTGAGTTCAAGGTCGACCAGATAGTCGGATCCGGTGAATCCGATACCGAAGCTGGAGTTCGCTGCGGCAACGCCCATGTCGACGACCAGAGCGTCAGGGAAGGTCACATCACCGGTGCCGGTGACGGCGATGTTCTGCAGTTCGGTCAGCGTGTTCAAACTACCACCGGTTTTGATCGTGGTGCCGTTCGAGTTGGCGAGACTCGCGCCCCCCCAACGAATGCCCAACTCCTGATCGAAGTTCGTGCTGGCGGTGACGATCCGCGATTCGATCAATACCTGCCGAACGGGAATGTCGAGGCGCGCAATCACTTTGCGGAACTCTTCGAGCCGATCTGCAGTATCGGTAAGGATGATCGAGTTGGTGCGCTCGTCGACGATCACGCTACCGCGCGACGACACGATCGAGCTGCGACCGCCACCCGCTGCGCCTGACGGCTGCGAAGCTGCACCGGCCGGACCGGAACCACCCTTGCCGCCAGTGCCACCCGTGCTGAACAACTTGTACAGCTCGGTCGCGTTCGCGTAGCGCACCTGAATGAACTCCGTGCGCAGCGGTGCGAGTTCGGCGATCTGCCGCTGGTTCTCGAGTTCGAGTTTCTCGCGGGCCGCGATTTCAGCTGCAGGCGCAACCAACAGCACGTTGCCGACCTGACGCTTATCGAGACCTTTGGTCTTCAGAATCAGTTCCAATGCCTGGTCCCACGGTACGTTCTTCAGACGCAACGTGATGCGACCCGAAACGGTGTCGCTCGCAACCAGGTTCAAGTCCGTGAAATCGGCGATCAACTGCAGCACTGAGCGGACTTCGATGTCCTGGAAGTTCAACGACAGCTTTTCGCCCTTGTACTTGAAGACGTCGTCACGCTGTGCCAGCTCTTTGTCGCTGATCGGGTTCACGTTGACCGTCAAAGTCTGATCGGCCTGATACGCGAGGTAGTCGTAGTTACCCTTCGCGGCGATGGTGATCATGATGTTCGGACCGACCTGTACCGCGTCGACGATCTGAACCGGTGTTGCGAAATCGGTGACGTCGAGGCGACGGCGCAGGTTTTCGGGCAACTGCGTGTTACGGATCTGCACTTTGATCGTGCTGCCTTCGCTGCTCACGTCGACCGGAGCTTTAGGGTCGGACAAGGAGACTACGATGCGACCTTCGCCGCTCTCACCGCGGCGGAAGTCGACGTCGGAGACATGCGAGTCACGTGACGGAGCCACTTCGGTTTTGACGACGTCGGCATCGCCATACTTCGTCGGCGACGGAACCGCTTGGGCGCCGCCACCGGTTCCTACGTACATGAACAGCGTGTCGCCTTCGACTTTCGTTTCGTAAGGAACGAGTTGCGTCAGGTTGACGATGACGCGGGTGCGATCCTTCGCTTCGATGACGGTCACTTCCCGGGCGTTACCGGTGCCGAGGCTGTGATACTTCGTCGTCAGCGCGCTCTTCGTATCCATCAGGTCGAGTGCGATACGGGCAGGCGCTTCGATTGTGTAACCCTTGGGATCCGGCGGCACACCGTCGAATTTCATCCGAATCTCGGTCTTGTCACCGGGCAGCGACGAGAACTCGATGGACTCCATCGTGGCCGCCGTTGCCGTTCCGGCAACCAGCCAAGAGAGCACCGCGATCAGTCCAGTCATCGCACCGCGCGCACGCGCACGAAGCAATGCCGAAGTTCCTACTTCCATATTCTTCACCCTCATGACTGAGCGCCTCCTCCAAGGTTCACGGTGCGTTCGCGCTCGACCCAACCGCCGGTACCGTCGGACACAATCTCTAGTAGCTCGATCCTGTTCTCGTCGATTGCGAGAATCTTTCCGTTATCCAGTCCCATGTAGTCCCCCATCTGCACTCTGTGCACGCCGCCGTTGGGGTCGCGTACGAGACCGTACAGGCGAGCGCCTTGGGAGAGCGTTCCTACCATGCCGATCGCGCCAATGTTGAATTGTTCGAGGAACTGCTTGACGCGATTCGGATCGGGTTTGACCAATGCGGTCTTCTTGTTGGGATCTACCGGCTTGACCACGACCGGCGGTTCGAACGGGCTGCGAAGGCTGCCGGCGCTGTACGCGAACGCCTGGTAAGGCAGAAATACCGGCAGCGGCTCGATCTGACTCT
>CAZLDA010000404.1:0-4232 GCA_964557875.1 uncultured Pseudomonadales bacterium
CGAGTTGCGATACCGGACCGTCGCGCACCACACCGGCGTCGTCCAGCGGCAAGACCACTTCGCCACTGAACTGTCGACACGCGGCGATCAACTCCTCGAGGTTCTCCTTGCGCGCAAGCCCGCGTTCGCCGCGCTCGCGTGTGTGAAACTCGAGCAGTCCGCTGACTTCGATACAGTGTTGCGCGAGCTCGTGCAGCGGCAACCCTTCAACGGCCGCGGCGATCTGTTCGATCAGCGTGATGAAGCCGAGAATTGCGTGGCCGGTTCGCCCGTACGAACCGTCCGCGACTCCCTCCTTCGCGGCTTGCCACAATGAAGCGCCTGTGCTGCGTGCGCGTTCGCGTATGGCTTCGATGGTCTTGTCGCCGATGCCGCGCGTCGGCGTGTTCACAATGCGCTCGAACGCGGTATCCGAATGCGGTTGCGATGTCATGCGCATGTACGCGAGCGCGTTTTTCACTTCGAGTCGTTCGAAGAACCGCAGGCCTCCGTAGATGCGATACGGAATCCGCGAGCGCAGGAGAGCCTCTTCCAGCACTCGGCTTTGCGCGTTGGATCGATACAACATCGCCACGTCGATCGCGTTACCGCCTTGCGCTATCCAGTCGGCAACTCTATCGGCAATGAAGCGCGCCTCGTCGAGCTCGTTGTACGCGGCGTACAGTGCAATCGGGTCGCCTTCGACACCATTCGTCCACAGCTGTTTACCCAGCCGGTCGGTGTTGTGATCGATCAGCGCATTGGCTGCCTTCAGAATCGTGCCGGTGGAACGGTAGTTCTGCTCGAGACGAATGACGCTGACGTCGCGGAAGTCCTGCCGGAAGCGGTGAATATTCTCGATGCGCGCGCCGCGCCAACCGTAGATGGATTGGTCGTCGTCGCCGACGGCAACCACGTGCCCGTGCTGCCCGGCGAGCACGCGCAACCACGCATATTGAATCGTGTTCGTATCCTGGAATTCGTCGACGAGCAGGTGCTGAAAGCGGCGCTGATAGTGCGCCAGCAGGTCGGGTACTTGCAGCCACAGTTCATGGCTGCGCAACAACAACTCTGCGAAGTCGACGAGTCCGCCGTTGAAGCACAGCTCTTCGTACGCTTCGTAGATGCGCCGGTGCGTGATGAGAAATAGATCGTCACCTGCGACGACTTCGCGGGCGCGGCGGCCTTCGTCCTTCTGACCATTGATGAACCATTGCGCCTGGCGCGGCGCCCATTTCGCTTCGTCGAGATCGAGCGCTCGCATGACGCGTTTGATGAGCCGCAGCTGGTCGTCGGAATCGAGAATCTGGAAGTTCTGCGGCAGCTTCGCTTCGCTCCAATGTGTGCGCAGCAGTCGATGCGCGATACCGTGGAACGTGCCCACCCACAATGCGCGGCCGGGCATCCTCAGCAACGCTTCGGTGCGGTGGCGCATTTCGCTGGCCGCTTTATTCGTGAATGTCCCCGCTCGCTCACCGTGTGGTGAAACATCCTCGTCTTAGATTAGCCACGCAACGCGCTGCACCAGCGTGCGAGTCTTACCGCTGCCGGCGCCGGCGACGACCAGCAGATTGCCTAGCGGGGCAGTGACCGCTTCGCGCTGCCGATCGTTCAAACCATCGAGGATGTGAGAGACGTCCAACCCGTTGCCACACGCAGTTGCGCTCGCGTCATTCGAGCGGGGTTGGCTTTATACATCAAGCGCGCGCCGAAATCGGCAGCGGCTATTCGACGGTGACCGACTTGGCCAGGTTGCGCGGCTGATCAACATCGGTACCTTTCAGAACCGCTGCGTGATACGCGAGCAGTTGCAGCGGCACGGTGTACACGATTGGCGCGAGCATTTCGTGAACGGACGGAACCGGTATGACCGTTACGCCGGGTTCGTTCACGAATCCCGCGTTGCGATCGGCAAACACGAACAACTTGCCGCCGCGCGCACGCACTACCTGCAGGTTGGATTGCAGCTTGCTCAAGAGATCATCGTTCGGCGCGACCGCGACAACGGGCATGTTCTCGTCTACAAGCGCAAGCGGACCGTGTTTCAGTTCACCGGCGGGATACCCTTCCGCATGAATGTACGAAATCTCCTTCAGCTTCAGCGCGCCTTCGAGTGCGACCGGATACAGCGAGCCCCGCCCGAGGAACAACGCATGCTTCAGATCCATGAACTGTTCGGCCAGCTTCTCGGTGACGGGATCGAGGCGCAATGTCTCTTCGACGACACCCGCCAGGCCGTGAAGTGCCGAAACGAGTCCCGCTTCGCGTTCCGCCGACAACCCTCGGCGCCGCGCCAACAGGATCGTCAGCAACGCAAGGTCGACGAGTTGAGCCACGAATGCCTTGGTGGAGGCGACGCCGATTTCCGGACCCGCCTCGAGCGTCAGTGCGAGGTCCGATTCGCGGACGATCGTGCTCGTCGCAACATTGCACAACGTCAGAGTCGCCGCATAGCCCGCGGTCTTTGCCATACGAAGCGCAGCCAGCGTGTCGGCCGTTTCACCGGATTGGGAGATCGTCACGAACAGGCAGTCCGGCGGTACAGCGACGCCGCGATATCGATACTCGCTCGCGATCTCCACGTGACATGGGAGACCCGCGAGGCCTTCGATCCAGTACTTGGCGATGGAGCCGGTGTAAAAGCTCGAGCCGCACGCGACGATCGTCACGGACTTCACGCGGTCGAAGATCGGCCCAGCCTTCACACCGAACGCGGGCTCCAGCACTCGCGTCTTCGTGATGCGGCCTTCGAGCGTGTCGCGAATCACCTTCGGTTGCTCGTGGATCTCCTTGAGCATGTGGTGGCGATAGTTACCCTTGTCGACATCGTCTCTATCGAGCTTTACGCGCACGGTGGACCGAACGACGGTTTCGTTCGAAACGCTCCACACCAACATGTCGGTGGCGGTGATCTCGACCAGATCGCCTTCTTCGAGAAACACGAAACGGTCGGTCACAGGGCGCAAAGCCAGCACGTCGGAGGCGAGGAAGTTCTCGCCGATACCGATACCGACCACCAAGGGACTACCGATACGCACACCAATCAATCGATCCGGCTCGTCGCGCGAAATCACACCGATGGCGTAGGCGCCCTCAAGCCGCTGTGTAGCAAGGCGCACGGCATCGACCAGCGAACGTCCGTCGGTCTGCAGCGACTCGATGAGATGAGCGATGACTTCGGAGTCCGTATCGGAGTCGAATCGATAGCCTTGTGCCTGCAACTCTCGGCGGATCTGCTCGAAGTTCTCGATGATGCCGTTGTGTACCACGCAGATCCGATCGCGCGACATGTGCGGATGCGCATTGCGCTCGAGCGGCGCGCCATGAGTCGCCCAACGGGTGTGCGCGATACCTACGTTGCCCATCAGCGGTTCGGAATTCAGGCTATCTGACAACTCTTTGACTTTACCGACCCTCCGGCGCCGCTCGATGCGACCCGTGCCATGTGGAATGACGGCAAGCCCCGCCGAGTCGTAGCCGCGGTATTCGAGCCGCCTTAGTCCTTCGATGAGAATTCCCGGAACGTCTCGGCGCGCGATGGCGCCTACGATGCCGCACATGCTTGAGCGATTCCCGTTATTGAGTAGGTTTGGCGCGCTTGGCGGGGGGCACCCATCCACCGATGTTGCGCTGACGCGCGCGACCCACGGCGCGCTCGCCCGCGTCGACTTTCGTCGTCACGGTCGAGCCGGCGGCGATGTATCCGCCGTCGCCGATTTCGATCGGTGCAACCAGGGTTGAATTCGAGCCGATGAACACATCGTTCCCCAGGCGTGTCGGATGCTTCGAGAGCCCGTCGTAGTTGCACATGATCGTGCCGGCGCCGATGTTGCAGTTCTCCCCAGCGGTTGTGTCGCCGAGATAGGCGAAGTGATTCGACTTCGTACCTGCGCCCAGGCGAGTCTTTTTCGTTTCAACGAAGTTGCCGATCTTCACGTGAGCGCCCAGCTCCGTGCCCGGCCGTAAGCGCGCGAATGGGCCCAGCTCACAAGCTTCACCGATGACTGCGCCGTCAATCACCGTGTGGGCATGGATGACCGCAGCATCACCGATGCGCGCATCCTTCACGACGCAGCCCGACCCTATTCGCACACCTTCGCCCAGCACCACTTTGCCTTCGAATACCACGTCGATGTCGATTACGCAGTCCGGGCCGGCGGATAGATCACCACGAACGTCGAACCGCGACGGATCGCGCAGCGTTACACCCGATGCCATCAATCGTTCGGCTTCGCGGCGCTGGAACACACGCT
>CAZLDA010000405.1:0-4232 GCA_964557875.1 uncultured Pseudomonadales bacterium
GATCGGGTCCCAAACCCGCACCTCGTTGACCACAGGATGTGGGACCCGCCGGTTCATAACACTAACTCCAACCATCTTTTCCCCCATGGTTCCCAACAAAAGTGAATGGCGCATAAGGGATATCCGGAAGAACAGGCTCAAAAGATCTGGCTCGCCAGCAACGCGGACCCGCAGGTCGCCGCTCCTTTTCGTCTAGCCCTGTTCGGGCGCATCGCGAACGAGTAGCAGTGGTACCGGCGAGTAGCGCAACACGATCTCGGCGTCGCTACCGAGGGCGAGCCGTCGCAAACCTCGCCTCCCATGCGTGCCCATGACGATCAGATCCGCCGGCCATTCACGTACTTGTTGAAGGATCGCCGTTGCCGCCTGCTCACCACTCGTCGCCTCGATAAGCTTGTCTTCGCAATTCACGCCGCCTCCACGCGCGAGCGCCGTCGCATCGGCGAGAGTACGCTTGCCTTGCTCGAGCAGCCCTGCAAGCAGATCGTCGTATTTGCGCCACGAGATGTACGCTGGCGCGAGGAACAATTCATTAACGACATGAACGAGTCGCAGCGTCGCTCCGGTGAACTGCGCAATTCGGATCGCTTCCTGGAGACCGCGGTTCGCCGGGGGGCTTCCGTCGACGGGAACGAGAATTCGATTGTACATGCACGTGTTCCTGACCGAACGTTGTGGCGCACATCAGACAATGCGGAACTGTCCGAGACCATAGGTAGGAATACCAAGTATGTCGCGGCCGCCGTTTCCGTTAGGCAAGGGTGGACTTTCTCAGCGCACGGCTTGCGACGCCCGCTGCAGGTTCGCCTGCACGACGATACGCAATCGGCCTGTGAACACTGCGCGACCAAGGACAAAACGCCCTTCAAGCTAAGCTCAGTACTTTCCCCGATTCCGTCACTGCGCCGGTCGCCCTAGCCTCCTTGAGTCGGCATCAAACCAGCGAGTCGATCATGCCTCTCCGTGCAAGCGTACTAGTCGTGCTGACTTCGATGTTGTTCGCTTCGCCGCATTCAGCCGTCGCAGCCGGAAGCTGGGAGCCGCTACCGGAGAGCGCACCCGCGCCCGCCGACAACCCGACGACAGCCCCCCGGGTCGAACTCGGCAAGATGCTGTACTTCGATCCGCGTCTGTCTTCGACCGGTACGATTTCGTGCTTCTCGTGTCACAACGTCATGGAAGGCGGTGACGATCATCGGCCGACGTCCATCGGCGTACACGGGCACGTCGGTGGTCGCAATGCGCCCACGGTCTGGAACGCTGCCTTCCTGTCGAGCCAGTTCTGGGACGGTCGCGCCGCGACGCTCGAAGATCAGGCAAAAGGTCCGCCAGCGAATTCGATCGAGATGGGGATGGCGAATCTCGATGCCGTGATCGATCGCATCCGCAAGATTCCCGGTTACAAACCGTACTTTGAGAAGGCATTCGGCGCGGGCGACGTGATCACGATGGGCAACGCAGCCAAGGTCATCGCCGCTTACGAGCGCACGCTGATCACACCGAACAACGCATACGATCTATACGCAAAAGGAGACACGAAAGCACTGACTCCGCAGCAGGCCCGCGGCCTGGCGACGTTCGCAGATGTTGGTTGCACGACCTGCCACCAGGGCCCGACGTTCAGTGGACCGGCGCTGCCCCTGGGTACCGGGTTCTTCATGAAGTTCCCAACTTATTCCGATAGCCCGTATGTCGCGAAATACGATTTCCTCAGCGATACCGGCCGCGCGACCGTGACGAAGAACGAAGCTGACAAGAACGTCTGGCGGGTGCCTGGACTGAGGACTCTGACGTACACGGCACCGTATTTTCACAACGGTCAGGTTCACACGATCGATGAGGCTGTGCGGATCATGGCGAGCGCGCAGCTCAACAAAACACTGAGCGATTCACAGGTTGCCGACATCGTTGCCTTCCTCGAAGTCCTCTCCGGCCCGTTCCCGACGCAGCAAATGCCGCGGCTACCGCCGACGCCGGGCGATCTCATCGACTAGCAATTCCTCAGGCCGAGGGCGATTCCGAACTACTGCAGCGAGCGTGCTCTTTATTTTGTTTGAGGTCGCCAACGGGTTATCTATGTCGCGGATAGGATCGGCGCATGCGACCTACGCGCCGAAACGCGCTGTGTTCAGAGGGTCAAAAGGACAGCTATGAAAGCCTATCCGGTTTGGGACGTGAGCGTCCGACTGTTCCATTGGGTCAACGTGCTGTGCGTGCTTGGGTTGATAGCAGTGGGTGTTGCGATTCTCAACGACAAAGCACTCGGCGTGACGAACGACGGAAAGATACTGTTGAAGACGGTGCACGTGTGGATTGGCTACATGCTCGCCGTGAATCTGATGTGGCGTCTGATTTGGGCATTCATCGGAGGAAGGCACGCACGTTGGCGGGCCATCCTCCCCGGCGGACACGGCTACACGACCGAGGTCCGCCACTACGTCGCCGATTTCTTCGGTCGACGGCCGCGCCAGTACCTTGGGCACAATCCAGTCGGTCGCATCGCCGTGACGCTGCTGCTCTGTCTGTTGCTGGTGCAAACGATCACCGGCTTGATCCTCGCCGGCACAGATCTGTTTTATCCACCGATCGGTTCGTTGATCGCGCAATGGGTCGCCGCGCCAGGGATCGATCCCGCGACGCTGGTTCCATACAGCCCGGACACATACGACAAGGCCGCTTACGATGCCATGCGCGCCTTACGCGAACCGGTAGTCGCTGTGCACTACTATGGGTTTTATGTACTGCTTGCGTTCAGCGTGATCCATGTCGTTGCGGTGGCGCTCACCGAGTTGCGCGAAGGCGGGAACCTGCTTTCCGCGATGGTCACGGGCAAGAAGGTCCTGAGCGAGCCTCCTGCGGATCAGCCCGACTCGGATTAAACTTGGTCATAGCAGCCGGATCGCAAGCCGCGTGCAAATTCCCTGACATATGCGCGCAGGTTGCCCAAATGACCTGGTGCTTGATCATCATGCCTCTGAGGAAGACACCCTTTACGTTCACGCGCCCGTTCACGCGCCCGCTCGATGGCAGCACCGACTAGAATCGACATTCAGAAAAGAGATGGACTGGTCATGGGCGGCGCCTATCAGAACACTGTCTTCGCCGACTACCTGAATGCGCCTCCTCGTCACCTGTTCTTTACAGGGAAAGGCGGCGTCGGCAAGACATCGCTGGCCTGCGCCAGCGCGGTCCTGTTGGCGGACCAGGGGCGCCGGGTACTCTTGGTCAGTACCGATCCCGCGTCGAATCTGGATTCGGTGTTGGATACCCCTCTTACGAGTACACCGACTCGGATTGGGGGTGTATCGAATCTCGAAGCGCTCAACATCGATCCCGAACAAGCTGGAAAGGACTACCGCGAACGCACCGTCGCGCCACATCGCGGCGTATTACCGCAGCAGGAGATCGATCTCCTCGAAGAACGGTTGTCCGGCGCGTGCACCGTCGAAGTCGCCGCTTTCGATGAGTTCGCGTTGTTGTTGACCGACCCCGACCGGGTACAGATCTACGATCACGTGATTTTCGATACCGCACCAACGGGCCATACGTTGCGGCTTTTGGAACTGCCGGCCGCGTGGAGCGGCTTTCTCGAAGGCGCACCCGGAGACGTTTCCTGTCTGGGACCGCTGTCGGGGCTCAAGACCCAACGCGACCGATACGCGCGAACAGTTGCCGCGCTCGCCGATCCCAAGCTCACTGCAATCGTGCTGGTCGCTCGGCCTGATCGGGTCGCGCTGCTGGAAGCGGCGCGAACGAGCACGGAGTTGAGTGGTCTTGGAATGACGAATCAACTGCTGGCGCTAAACGGGATTTTTCATGCGGCGGATGACAGTGATCCGTTGGCGGTGGCGTTCGAGCGCCGCGGCACGGAAGCGCTTGCGCGGATGCCGGCTGAATTGCGCGATCTGCCTCGGGTGGTAGTGCCTCTTCGGGTGAATAACATCGTGGGACTCGACGCACTGCGATCGTTGTTCATGGCCACGGAATCGATCGCGCTCGTTGCGACGGAACCTGATCTTCAGTTGCCCGACATCGCGAGCCTCGCCGATCTGATTGGAGAGCTCGGACAGTCGGATCACGGTCTCGTCATGGTCATGGGCAAAGGCGGTGTTGGTAAAACGACGGTGGCTGCCGCCGTGGCAATCGGGTTAGTCAGGAGAGGAGTCCCTGTACACCTGACGACGACCGATACTGCTCAACATATTCACGAAACTCTCCAGTCTGAGCTGCCC
>CAZLDA010000406.1:0-3667 GCA_964557875.1 uncultured Pseudomonadales bacterium
GCAGTGTTCAAAGCGTTCTTCAATCGCACGAAGGATTGGGCCGACCTCGAGGAGATGCACGCGGCGGGGACGCTGGATATCACCGCCGTCGTTGCCGTCTTGGTCGAGTATCTCGGTGCAAACAACTCGCGTATAGAACGATTGCAGGCGGTCGCACGAACGTGACCAACTGCCGAACTCGGGTGCGTCCGCTGGTCTGCGAGTGACACATCGGCTATAACACCGGCCAGCCTGCTGGCCTACGGAACATACGACATGGTGTGGTGGACCTGGATCATCATCGGCGTGCTGTTGCTCGGCTCCGAGCTGTTCTTCATCGAAGCCGAGTTCTATCTCGTCTTCATCGGCGTTCTCGCCATCGTCAAAGTCATCCTCGCGATGAATGTCGCGGACCTGCCGCAATGGGCCGAGTGGTTGCTGTTCGCCGTGCTGTCGATCGGCTCGATGGTGTTGTTTCGCCGACGTGTTTACGCTGCGCTGCGCCCGAAGATACCCGATCGAAAGGACGACCTCATAGATGAGCGTGTGCGCATTCCAGATACGCTCGCACCCGACGCAGAGTGTCGTGTCGCGCATCGCGGCAGTACCTGGACCGCACGCAATGTCGGCACCACTCCGATAGAAGCAGGCGCCACCGCGCGCGTCGTCGGCGTCGACGGCATCACCCTGCGTATAAAAGGCGAGTAGGAGAACGAGATGGATTCTGTAGGTATCGTCGCGTTGGTCGTTGCAGTGGTCGTGGTGATTCTGATCGCCAAGACCGCAACGGTGGTTCCACAACAGAGCGCGTATGTCGTGGAAAACCTCGGTAAGTACAGCCGCACGTTACAGGCCGGCTTCCACATCCTGATTCCGTTCATCGAGACGATCGCCTACCGGCATAGCCTCAAAGAAGACGCGATCGACATCCCCGAACAAACATGTATCACGCGCGACAATGTGCAGGTGGGCGTAGATGGCGTGCTGTATCTGCGCGTGCTCGACGCGCAACGCACGTCGTACGGCATCGCCGATCACATCTTCGCGATCACACAGCTCGCACAAACCACGTTGCGCAGCGAGATCGGCAAGATCGATCTCGACCGCACCTTCGAAGAGCGCGGCGCAATCAACGCCAACATCGTGCTCGAACTCGACAAGGCCACGGAGCCCTGGGGCGTGAAGGTGCTGCGTTACGAGATCAAGAACATCAATCCCCCGCACGATGTTTTGAGCGCGATGGAAAAGCAGATGCGCGCCGAACGGGAAAAACGCGCCGTAGTGCTCACGTCAGAAGGCGAACGCGACGCAAAGATCAACGAAGCAGAGGGCGATAAACAACGCGTCATCAAGGCATCCGAAGCCTCTAAGCAGCAACAGATCAACGAAGCACAAGGTCAGGCCGAAGCCATCCTCGCAGTTGCAACCGCGACGGCCGAGGGGCTACGTCAGGTTGCTGCTGCGTTGCAGAGCGCCGGCGGACACGAGGCGATGCAGCTGCGAGTTGCGGAGTCCTACCTCGGCGAATTCGGGAAGCTCGCGAAGGAGAGCACCACATTGGTGGTGCCGGCCAATCTAACCGACCTGGCCTCGATGATCTCGACAGCTACCACGGTGATGCGCAAGACCACCAATGAGTAAAGCGAAGCAGGAGTACCGTCAGCAGACGTTCGCGCGGCCACCCGGCGCCACCGAGATTCTGCTGGTGCGACACGGCGAGTCGCGCGCCGCTACGGCGGAGGCCCCATTTCCGCTGGTCGACGGACAAGGCGACCCGGAGTTGCATCCCAACGGTCGCGAGCAGGCGCGCCGCGTGGCCGAGCGCTTGCGTCACGAGAAGATCGCGGCTGTCTATGTAACGAACCTGCGTCGCACCACCGAAACGGCCGAGCCGTTGTGCGGTGAACTGGGACTAACGCCCATCGTCGAACGCGACCTGCGCGAAGTTCATCTCGGTGAATGGGAAGGCGGCTTGCTGCGAATTCGTGCGCACGAGAACGATCCGATCTATCAGCGGGTGCACGCCGAACAGCGCTGGGACGTGATTCCCGGTGCGGAGTCGTGGCAACAGCTGCACGACCGGATCATGCCGGCCCTGAAACGCATGGCCGCGAAGCACCCCGACCAGCTCGTGGTGGCAGTGGTGCACGGTGGCGTGATCGCGCACGTGCTGGCCCACGCAACCGGCGCCAGGCCGTTCGCCTTCACCGGTGCGGACAACGGTTCGATCAGTCACATCGTGATTGTTGGCGATCAGATCGTGGTGCGGCGCTTCAACGAAGCCACGCACCTCGCTACCGGAATCACCTTAGCGGCGTCGCAACTGACCTGACTGGCCTGCGGATGCTGCGTGCGCCAGCAACACCCGCGTCTTCCTCAACGGCTCGGATCGAGACAGTCGACGATCTTGGAGAACAACCAGCGATTGTCCTGCCCTGCGCGATTTACGGTGCCGGTGACGGTTGCCCGCAATCCCGGCACGAAGAACATGAACGATCCCCAATGCCCCGAGTGCCCCCAGAACGTTTGCGTTGTCTCAGGCCGCCCTTCTGCGGATTCGCGCCTGATGCCCACACCGAGGCCATATCGATGATTCGGCGTCGGCACGGTCACCAGCATCCGATCGAGGCTCGCCTGCGAAACGAGAGCCGCGTCGCGAAAGAGCCCGCGAACGAATCGCGCTAGATCTTCCACGGTCGACACGTGGCCGCCCGCCGCCCAGTCCGCGCTGCCGTTC
This sequence comes from uncultured Pseudomonadales bacterium, assembly GCA_964557875.1. GTDB lineage: Bacteria > Pseudomonadota > Gammaproteobacteria > Pseudomonadales > Azotimanducaceae > DATJGR01. The sequence continues at coordinate 2,717 of CAZLDA010000406.1, forward strand.
AATTGCAGCCCGTCCCACCGACCCGAATACGAGTGCGACAACGTTGTCAGCGGTTCTTCGTGGCCTTCCAGCCACGTCTGTTCCATTCCCAACGGTTTGAATATGCGGCGTCGGCACAGCGTCTTGTACGCAACTCCGGTTACCCGCTGCAGAACGTGGCCGAGAATCACGTAGCCAGTGTCGGAATAGATGTGACCGGCGCCAACATCGCCGGCCGGTTGGCCGTGTGTCACTGCCCATTCAAGGATCGCGTCGGGATGCCGGAACTTCCCCGGCTCGGCGCGCAGCTCGGCACCCCACGCGTCGCTCATTGCGAAATCCCAAAGCCCGGCAGTGTGATTGAGCAGGTGCGCCAACGTGATTGCCGAGGCGCGCGGATGGACTGTTCGCACGAACTCCTTCGGAAAGAAGTCTCGTAGTCGCGCATCGAGACTCAGTTTTCCCGTCTCGACCAATTGCATCACGAGTGTGGCGGTGAATGTTTTCGACATGCTGGCGATGCGAAAACCATCGGTTGGTTTCAACCGTTTACGCGCGTCGCGCTTGAACACACCCGATGCACCCTTCCATTCGAGACCGAGGTGCGGCGCCGTCACGCCGAGAATTGCGCCTGGGCCTTCAGCTCCCACCGCGAGATCGACCACCGCCTGCAGTTCCTGCTCGATGGCCTTCATACGGAAATCTCCCTCACTGACGACCTCGCTACGGCGCTACGGAATGAGGTTCTTCTGCAACGCGATCGCCGCTGCCTCGGCGCCACAGTCGCGAGCGCCGGCGATCCCCTTGGCCCGCGCGGCATCGAGTTCCCTCCGCGCGGCATTGAAGTCGATTTGAAACGTCGGATCGGATTGCAGCCGCGCCACGGTATAGGCGCCCATGTAGCGCCCTTGCATCGTGTCGCTTCGCCAGTGCACGTTGCAGATCATCCGGCTGGCGGCAAACGCCTGACCG
>CAZLDA010000406.1:3677-4228 GCA_964557875.1 uncultured Pseudomonadales bacterium
ATCAAGGACCACGCCGCACCGATTGCAGCGTGCCCGGACGGATACGATCCGTCGTTCTGCAGATAGTCTCTGTCGCCGGGGCTACATATCGGCGCGTTGTTTGCCATGAACGGACGCACCCGCTTGTATTGCCTCTTCGCGCTGCCGGTCGAACCACCCGCGTCGGCCAACGTCCGGCGCAGCAGCACGTACAGATGCGGCGTTTCCGTTTCGGACACGGCCGCCCCGAGCGCACACGCGAACGTATTCGCAGCGTGCGGGAACGTCAGGTCAGCATCGGATACCGCGAGCGCCCATGCGGGCGAGTCGCGGAGGTCGAGCGCTTTGCCGCTATATGCCTCGTCGACGCCCATTTCGAGCGAGCCCGCTGCGGGCGGCGTGGGCACCAACGCAAGACTGTTGGGAACAGCTTCTGTCTTCAGATAACCCGCAAGGAATCCTGGGCGGATCTCAGGTACCCCGACGAGCGTGTCATTGCGCGCGGCACACCCCGCTAGGCAGAGCACACAAACGGCCATCGACACCCACACGCCGATCCAGTCCCGACGATG
>CAZLDA010000407.1:0-4215 GCA_964557875.1 uncultured Pseudomonadales bacterium
CGGCACCGATCATGATGGCGCTGTTCAAATCGACGGCACCCCCCGTCAACATGTGGATCACGAGCCCGAGCGCCGTGAGTTGCGCCGACGTCCAGCCGAGATACGACAGCACGATCGCGACGCTCGTCATCACCTCCACCGATTTGCCGTAGCGATGCCGGTAGAAGTCGCCGATCGTCAGCAGGTTCATACGGTAGAACAGGCGAGCGAACAGCAACGCAGCCAGCACGAGGCAAACCGACGCTCCGAACGGATCGCCGGGGATGCCGGAGAGACCATCGCGCGCGAATGTCGAGCTGATCGACAACACGGTTTCGGCGCCGAACCACGTGGCGAACACAGTGGCCACGTTGACGTACAGCGGCAGACTTCGACCTGCGATCAGGTAATCGCGCGAGCCGTGCACGCGCCGGGCGGCGACGAGGCCGATCGCGATCGTGACGGCCAGGTACAGGACGACGAACACGATCAGCACGATCAGCCTCGCAAATCGATCGAAGCCCGCTGGAAACGAATGCCGGTCACGCGGTCAGGAACGGCCATTCTTCGTGAGGATTGCGTCCACCATGCCTTGGGGTACTTCGGCGTAACGGTCGAACTCCATCGTGAATGTCCCGCGACCGCTGGTAGCCGATCGCAGGAAGCTAATGTAGCCGAACATTTCCGCCATCGGTACATAGCCCTGCACGAAAGCCGACGTTCCTTTCTGTCCTTGTTCGGTCACCTGGCCGCGCCGCCGGTTGATGTCGCCGATCACGTCGCCGAGGTACGTCGACTCCATCACCACTTCGATGCGCATGATGGGTTCGAGCAACTTCGGGCGGCTCAGTTTGTGCGCTTCGCGGAAGCACGCGCGGCCGGCGATTTCGAAGGCGAGCGCCGATGAGTCCACTTCGTGAAACTTGCCGTCGAGCAGACGCGCCTTGAAGTCCACCACTTCATAACCGGCAATCTGGCCGCTCTTCGATTCGGTGTTGATGGCGTGTTCCACCGCGGGAATGAACTCGCGCGGAATGCGCCCCCCGACGATCTCGTCGATGAACTCGATACCCGTGCCGGTTTCCGCCGGTTCGAACTGAATCTTCACCTCGGCGAACTGACCCGAACCGCCCGTTTGTTTCTTGTGCGTATAGATGTGTTCGATGGTGCCGCCGAACGCTTCGCGGAAGCTGACCTTCGGCTTGCCCATCGCGGCCTCTACGCCGAGTTCCGTGCGCATGCGGTCGATCGTCACTTCGAGGTGCAGTTCACCCATTCCGCGCAACACGGTCTGACCGGTCTCGTGGTCGACATTGAGTTTCAGCGACGGGTCGGCCTTCACCATCTTGTAGAGCGCCGCCGACAGTTTGTCGGCGTCGCCGCGTGCCTTCGGCTCGATCGCCACGCTGATGACGGGATCGGGGAAACGCATGCGTTCGAGCAGCGCCGGATGGGCCGGGTCGCACAACGAGTCACCGGTTTCCGTTTCGCGCATCGATACCAGCGCGCAGATGTCGCCAGCGCGGGCTTCCTCGATGTCCTTGGTCTGGTTCGCCTGCACTTCCACGATACGTCCGACGCGTTCTTTCTTGCCGCGCGTGACGTTGGTCAGCGTGTCGCCTTTCTTGATCACGCCGGAATAGACGCGGATGAACGTGAGCGAGCCGAACTGGTCGTTGATGACCTTGAACGCAAGCGCGCGCGCCGGTTCGTCGTCGGTAACCTTCTGTTCGCCGATGGCATTGCCGTCTTCGTCCACGAGCGCGATGCCGCCGTTCTCGCCGGGGTACGGCAGATAGTCGATGACGGCATCGAGCAGCTGCTGCACGCCTTTGTTCTTGAACGACGAACCGCACAGCTCGGGAATGAGCGCGCCGCTGACGGAGCCTTTGCGGATGCACGTCTTCAACACCGCCGGATCGAACTCGCCGGTTTCGACGAAATTCAGGAAGGCATCGTCGTCCATCGCGAGTGCCGTCTCGAGCATTTCCTGGCGCAGTTCCGGAATCCGGTCGACCCATTGCTGGTCGGTCGGCAGCGCGAATTTGAAGCGGTCCTTCAGTTGGTCGAGCGGAACCGTTTCCCATTCGGCGTCTTTGTCGTCCGAATCCCAGACGTAGCCGCAACCCGCCACGAGATCGACCATGCCGACGAATTCGTCCTGGCTGCCAAGCGGAATCTGACACAGCACCGCGTTCGCACCGAGGCGCTCGCGAATGCCCTTCACGCAGTGCGCGAAGCTGGCGCCCATGCGATCCATCTTGTTCACGTAGCACAGGCGCGGCACGTTGTACTGGTTAGCGAGCCGCCAGTTCGTTTCCGTTTGCGGTTCTACGCCGGCAACACCGTCGAATACGACCACGGCGCCGTCGAGCACGCGCAAGCTGCGATTCACTTCGATCGTGAAGTCGACGTGCCCGGGGGTGTCGATGACGTTGATCTGATAGCCCTTCCACTCCGCAGACACCGCGGCGCTCTGGATGGTGATGCCGCGTTTGCGTTCCTGTTCGAGGTAGTCGGTGGTGGTGCTGGCCTTGCCGTCTTTGGTGTCGTGCACCTCGATGATCTGGTGCTTCTTGCCGGTGTAGTAGAGCACGCGCTCCGTAGTGGTGGTCTTGCCCGCGTCGATGTGCGCGATGATGCCGATGTTGCGGTAAAGCTTGAGCTCTTTTTGCCTAGCCACGATTTAGCCCTGTTAATTGTCTTGAAAACGCCAGTGAACTCGACCGGGTGGGCGCGATCGCGACGTGCCTGAAAAAACGAGCGCGGAATGTACATGGTTATGTCTAGTCAGATCAAGAAGTTGCTGCGCCCGGCGCCCGCTTTTTAGAAGGATCGCGAACCGCTTCCGCCCGTATTGCGGGCCTCCGCGGCCGGGCGGATCATTCGAACGAAGCAAGCACCCATATCACTTCCGGAACGGCACACGATGGAACCACTCCTGGATGACCGCGCGGTTTGCCAGCGCGTACTCGATCACATCGACGGGCACACCACCGACATGGGTACCGAAATCTGGCGTGAGCCGGTGGTGAACTACCGCTCCGAGCAACGCTTCGCGGCCGAACTCGAACTGCTGCGCCGCTTGCCCGTTCCGTTCTGTCCGTCGGCCGCGCTGCCCGAGGCGGGATCGTATGTGGCACGCAACGCAGGCGGCACGCCGCTGGTCGTAGTCCGCGGCGAAGACGGCCGCGTGCGCGCGTTCCGAAATGCATGCCGGCATCGGGGCATGCGGCTCGCCGAAGGCAGCGGCTGCACCAAGGCGTTCGTCTGCGGTTACCACGGGTGGGCCTACCGCCTCGACGGACGCCTGCACCACATTCCGCACGATCAGGGTTTTCCCGACGTCGACAAAGCCGAGCATGGTCTCGTGCCGGTGCAGGTCGAGGAGAAATGCGGTCTCGTATTCGTTACGCAGAACCCGGGCAGCGCTTCGGAAGGCGCACTCGACGGCCTGCCCGACCTGGTCGCGAACGACCAGCGCATCTTCTACGCCGGCGAGAACGTCTCGAACGTGAACTGGAAACTGTTCATGGAAGCGAACCTCGAGGGCTACCACATCAAGCCGACGCACAAGACCACGTTCTTTCCGTACGGCTACGACAATCTCACCCTGCTCGAGACGTTCGGCCGCAACAGCCGCGTGACATTTCCGTTCAGGCGCATCGAGAAACTGCGCGCGTTGCCGCCGGAGCAACGCGACATCAAGGGGTACGTCACCTATGTCTATCACCTGTTTCCCAACGTAATCATCGCGGTGCTGTCGAACCACACGACGATGTCGGTGCTCGAACCGCTAACGACCGGACAAACCCGCTTCCACACCTATCGGCTGACGAATCGCGGTGAAGCGGTCAACGAAGGACCCGACGCGAAGGCAACGCGCGACGCCGAGTTCGTGAGCGACACCGGCGGCAAGGAAGATGCGGCGGTGATCCGGGGAATTCAGAACGGCATTGCCAGCGGCGCGAACGAGCACTTCACGTACGGATACTTCGAGAAAGCGATCGTGCACTTCCACAAGAACCTGCATGCTTTGATTGGCGTTCCGGTGAAAACGCTGGGCCCGGCGCCGGTGGTGCCGATCGCATCGTCGCAATCCGGTTGAGATCCGCACCGCGCCACCTCGTTCTGATCCACAGTCCGCTCGTCGGCGCGGCATCGCTCCTGCCGACCGCCGCGGCACTCGAACGTCGCGGGTGGCGATGCCGCGTACCTACACCGCCCCCCTCGACG
>CAZLDA010000408.1:0-4196 GCA_964557875.1 uncultured Pseudomonadales bacterium
CTGGATGCCGCCGAACTGCGAACCGCTGCGTGCCGCGCGTTCAACCTCTATCACGCACGGCTCTACACCGATTACGCCGATCGGCTGGCACCGGTCGCGCTGATACCGATGCATACGCCCGATGAAGCCGTTGCGGAGTTGGAGCACGCTCACGGGCTGGGGCTCAAGGCGGTACTGATGGGCGGTTTCACGCAGCGCGAGTTGCGCGGTCGCACCCGCCTGGACGTCGTCGGCTTCGACAATGCGTCCGACTACGATCCGGTCTGGGCGGCGTGCGAGCGGCTCGGCTTCGCGCCGGCTTTCCACTCCTCCGGCATGGGCTGGGGTAGCCGCGCCAGCGACAAGAGCTACGTCTACAACCACATCGGCAACTTCGCTGCAGCCCAGGAGGCGATCTGTCGATCGCTCGTCCTGGGCGGTGTGACGCGCCGATTTCCGAACCTCGCGTTCGCGTTTCTCGAAGGTGGCGTGGCCTGGGCCTGCACGCTGTTCGCGGACCTCGTCGGACATTGGCAGAAGCGCAACATCGTCCACTTGCGGCATTACGATCCGGCACAACTGAACCACGCCGAGTTCGAGCGGCTGTTCGACCAATATGCGCCGGCGCCGTTCAGAGATAAGCGGACGCAGATCGATCGCGCCCTCAGGATCCTGTCGAACCCCGACGAGGATCCTGCGAGCCTGGATGAGTTTGCGTCACTCGATGTCACAGCACCCGAACAGATCCGGGATCTCTTCGTTCGGCCGTTCCACTTCGGCTGTGAGGCCGATGACCCGACGAATCAGTATGCCTTCAACACCCGTATCAACCCTTTCGAAGCCCAGTTGAAGGCGCTGTTCAGCTCGGACATCGGCCACTGGGACGTGCCCGACATGCGGGGCGTGCTCGACGAAGCCTATGAGCTGGTCGAGCACGAACTGATCACGGCGGACAACTTCCGTGACTTCGTGTTCGGCAACGCCGTTTCGCTCTATACCGCAACCAAAGCAGATTTTTTCAACGGAACCGTCATTGCCCAGGCTGCGATGGATCACCAACGCCGGACGCGCCTGACCTAAGGAGACCGCCATGCACAAACCGATCATTTCCGCCGATTCGCACATCACCGAACCACCCGATTGTTACAGTGCCCACATCGTGGCGAAGTACCGCGACCGGGCGCCGCACATCGTTCCGGCCGAGGGTCTGGGCGACGTCTTTCTGATCGACGGCCTGCCCTCGCCAATTCCGCTCGGGCTGGTGGCAGCCGCCGGCATGAATCCCAAAGACATCAAAGCCGACGGGGTCTCGTTCGCCGATTTGCACCGCAGCGGGTGGGATCCGAAAGCACGTCAGGCCGACCAGGAGCGCGACGGTATCGCCGCCGAGATCCTCTATCCGACGGTCGGCATGGTGTTATGCAACCACCCGGACGCGGCCTATAAACAAGCCTGCATGGACGCGTACAACCGCTGGCTACAAGGCTACTGTGAGGGTGCGCCCGGACGTGTATTCGGGCTAGGTCAGACCGCCGTGACCAGCGTCGAGTCTGCCGTGCAGGAGCTCCAACGGATGAAAGCGGTGGGGTTCATCGGCGTCATGATGCCCGGTGAGCCTGGCACCGAATTCGACTACGACGACCCCCGCTTCGACCCGCTGTGGGAAGCTGCCTGCGACCTCGGCATGCCGCTGTCGTTTCATATCCTGACGTCGCGGTCGAGCGGTCTGAACGCGCCGCGCGGACCGAAGATCAACGCGTTTCTTCAGATCATCCGCAGCTGCCAGGATGTGATGGGGCTGTTCATTTACTCCGGCGTATTCGATCGACACCCCCGCCTGAAGCTCGTCTGCGCCGAAGCGGACGCCGGCTGGGTGCCGCACTACATGTACCGGATGGATCACGCCTACGAGTATCACCGCTTTTGGATGAAGGCGCCGCCCCTGCAGCGCCGCCCCAGCGATTACTTTCGCGAGAACATCGCGATGACGTTTCAGGATGACTACGTCGCGTTTCAATGCAAGGACATGATGAACGTGCGCCGACTGATGTGGGCAAGCGACTTCCCGCACAGCGACTCCACCTGGCCACGCTCGCAGTCGGTGCTCGCCGCGCAGACGGCCAAGCTGACCCAACAGGAACGGGACTGGATTTGTCATGACAACGTCGCCGAGTGGTACGGCATTCAGGTTTGACGTCTGAAGACGCGGAGATACGACAATGACTTACGACCTCAGAATCGATAACGGAACCATCGTCGACGGCTCCGGCGCGCCGAAACGATCGGGCAGCGTCGCGCTGCAGGACGGCCGCATCGTGGCGATCGGCGACGTCTCGGGCAAGGCGCGCCAGACGCTCAATGCCGACGGCAAGGTGATCGCTCCGGGTTTCGTCGACATCCATACCCACTACGACGCACAGATCATGTGGGATCGCATGCTGACCATTTCGCCCTGGCACGGTGTCACCACCGTCGTCATGGGCAATTGCGGTTTCGGCGTAGCGCCGACCCGGCGGGAGCATCGCGATCTGATCGTGCGCACGCTCGAAAAAGTCGAGGGAATGACGGCGGCTGCGCTGTTCGCGGGTCTGGGCGATGACTGGCCATTCGAAACGTTCCCGGAATATCTCGATGCCATCGAGCAGCGCGGCAGCGCCATCAATGTCGGCGCGCTGGTCGGTCATACGCCGGTGCGGCTCTATGTGATGGGCATGGACGCAATGGAACGCGCAGCAACGTCCGACGAAATCGCGCAGATGCGCAAGCTCGTCGCACAGGCAATCGCCGCCGGCGCGGTCGGCTTTGCGACCTCGAAAGCCGCCACGCACGTCGGTTACGAAGGACGGCCCGTGCCGAGCCGGCTCGCGAGCTTCGACGAAATCTCCGCATTGGCCAGCGCGGTACCGCCGGACGGCGCCGGCGTGATGCAAGCAACGATAGGCTCGGGGCTGGCGCTCCCGGAATTCGAGAAGCTCTCCAAGGCACACCGGATCCGCTTGAGCTGGACTGCACTGCTGGGTGGCGGCGGTCTGATGCGCAACAGCTCCGTGGCCGAGCAACTGGCTCGTTCGGCGCAGTTGCGCGCCGGCGGTGCCGACGTCTGGCCGCAAGTGGCCTGCCGGCCCCTCGTGCTCGAGTTCACGCTGAAGGAGCCGTTCCTGCTCGATATGAATCCCGTGTTCAACAGGTTGTCGGGCGCCGCCGTCGCAACGCGTATTGCCGCGTATCGCTCCAGCGATTTCCGCGCCGAATTCGCGCGCATGATCGAAGGCGGCGCGTTGACCCAAGCGTTCACCGGCGCCGTGATCTCGTTCAGCCGCGAGCACCCCGAATACCAGCAGTGCGCATTGCGCGAGCTCGCCCGAACGGCAGGCAAGAGCACCACCGATTTCGTATTGGACCTGGCAATCGGCGACGACCTGGAAACGCGCATCCGGATGCCGGTCGCCAACTCGAACGAAGCCGAAATTGCGGTGTTGTTGCGGGACCAGAACGTAGTGCTCGGCCTGTCGGACGCCGGCGCGCATGCGAGCCAGCTCTGCGATGCCTGCTACAGCACACATTTGTTGGGTCATTGGGTACGCGAGTCGCAGGTGCTCAGCCTGGAGCGCGCCGTGCAGATGCTCACCTCCCACCCCGCCAACGTGTTCGGAATTTCCGACCGCGGCTTGCTCGCCGAAGGGCGCCCCGCAGACGTCGTCGTGTTCGACCCGGACACGGTAGGAGCCGGCGATCTGGAGCGCGTCCACGACCAACCGGCCGGGGCCGAACGCCTGATCAGTCAGGCGCGCGGCATCGACGCCGTAATCGTCAATGGCAGATTGCTGCGGCAGCACGGCGAAGACGTCGTTCGAACCGAAGATCCATTACCCGGACGACTGTTGCGGAATGGTCGCGCGTCGATGCGTCCTTGAGCTGTCGGCAGCGGTTCGGAGCGGTTCTGATACCGATTTGACGACGCGGAGTCACGCATGAAATTCGGCCTGTTCGTCTACTGCACCATCGGCCGCCGTCGCGAACTCGAAGCCGGCATGGCCGGGCGGCGTCCGGAGCTCTATCAGCGCATGCTGACCGAGCTCGCCGATGTGGCCGCATTTGCCGACTCGGCCGGCTATTTCGGTTTTGGCCACCCGGAGCACCACCTCCAGATCGAGGGCTTCGAGATTTCCAACGATCCCTGTCTGATGGCGATGTGGCTGGGTCAACACACCAAAAAA
>CAZLDA010000409.1:0-4182 GCA_964557875.1 uncultured Pseudomonadales bacterium
ACGCAGCCGTAGTTCAGGCAGTCGCCGCCCATCTTGTGGCTCTCTACCAGGGTGACCTTGGCTTTCACGACCGCGGCGATGTAGCTCGCGATGAGGCCTGCCGCGCCGGCGCCGATGACGACCAGATTGCGATCGAAGCGTTTCGGCTTCACCGCTGCCCAGCGCGCGTAGACCTTGCGCGAACGCATGCCGACGACGATGCGGCGTGCGATCAACGGCAGCACGCCCAGCAGTACGAACGAACCGATCAGCGCCGGCGAGAGGATGCCCGAGAGCGTTTGGAGCTGGGCGAGCTGTGTGCCGGCATTCACGTACACGATCGTGCCCAGCAACATGCCGAGCTGGCTGACCCAGTAAAAGGTCCACGGTCGCATCTTCGTCAACCCGAACAACAGGTTGATCGCGGCCGGCGGAATGACCGGGATCAGCCGCAGGGTGAACAGGTAGAAGGCGCCTTCCGCGGCAATGCCGCGATCCACCTCCGACAGCCGCGAACCGAAACGTTTGCGCACGCTGTCTGCCAGCACGTAGCGCGCCGCAAGGAATGCAAACGTCGCACCGACCGACGAGGCGAACGACACGACGATGGTGCCGATGACGGTGCCGAAGAGCGCTCCGCCGATCAGCGTCATGACGGCACCCACCGGCAGCGCAAGCGCGAAAACGACGACATAAATCAGTGCATACGCACCGATCACAACCAGCGGGCGCGCAGCGTATAGCGCGGCGAACTCAGCCTGTCGCGCCTTGATCGAATCGAGGCCGAAGTGGCGATCGAGGTCGAATGCGAAGAAGGCGACGATGAGCGCGACGAGGGCGGCGATGAGCGACAGCTTGCGTAAGGACATAGGTGAGGCTTTCTTTTTGATTCGAGGGCTTTATGGTTCGAGCGCTTTAGGGTTCGAGGGCGCGCCAACCCGCGGCGAGCCGGGTGGCGATGGTCACCGCACACATTGCCGCAAAGCCATACGCCCAAATTGCAAAGTGCTGTGGCCACAGGCACATCAGCACGAAGCAGATCAGCGTCTCGGTCGCTTCGGTTAGGCCGCCGAGATAGTAGATGCCCTTGTTGGGCAGGTCCTGGCTCGTCATGCCGCGCTGCGCGGCAAGCGCGGCAAACGCCAGAAAGCTGCTGCCGGTGCCGATAAAGGCGGCGAGCAGGACTGCGGCGGGCAACGCGTTGGCATGAGGATCGGCAAGCGCAAAGGCGAGGGGCACGCTCGCATAGAAGATGAAGTCGAGTGCGATGTCGAGAAATGCGCCACGGTCGGTTGGTGAGGTCAGCCGGGCGAGCGCGCCGTCCAGGCCGTCGGCGAGTCGACTTACGAGCAGCAGCGCCAGAGCGATGCCGAAGTGCGAAGAGGCGATTGCGGCCGCACTACCGATGCCGACTGCGAAGCCTGCGATCGTGACCTGGTCCGCGACGATGCCGGTGCGCGAAATGCCCCGTGCGGCCCAATTGAGTCCCGGTCGCAATAGCGCAATGGCCGCGCGGTCAAGCATGGGGCTGCGGGGGAGGAAACGCGGCGCAATCGGTGTGCCGTTGCGGATGACGACGAGCAGCGTCAGCAATTTGATGTGTGCGCGGGTTCGATTTCGTGCTGTGTCGACTGCTGATGATGCTTGAACCACCGACTTGCGACGGGAACATGCGCCATCGAATGTGCCGCGGTCAAGGAGAAGTCGGGTGGTGAAGCGATGCGACGCGATAGCATGTTCCTGCGCAGCCGGATCGTGCCGGTGCGATGTTCGGAGGTGTGAATGCGCGTAGTGCTGTTCGGTGCGACAGGAATGATCGGGTCGGGCGTGCTGCTCGAATGTCTCGACGATCCTCGTGTCGAGTCGGTTGTTTCCGTGGTGCGGCACGGAAGTTCCGTCGTGCATCCGAAGTTGCGCGAACTCGTGCACGACGATTTTCTCGACTACGTACCGATCTGTGCAGAGTTCGCGGGAGCAGACGCGTGTCTGTTCTGCCTCGGCGTCTCGTCCGCCGGCATGACCGAGGCCGACTATCGCCGTATCACGTTCGATTTCACGATTGCGGCGGCGAAAGAGATCCTTGCGGAGAGTCCGCACGCGACGTTCTGCTACGTGTCCGGCGCCGGCACCGACGGCAGCGGGCGCGGGCGGGTGATGTGGGCACGCATCAAAGGGCAAACGGAGAAAGCGCTGCTCGCGATGGGCTTCCACGCGGCGTTCATGTTCCGGCCCGGCTATATCCAACCCATGAAAGGGGTGCGATCAAAAACTGCCCTGTACCAGCTCGTGTACGACATCGCTGGTCCCTTGTACCCCTTGATGCATCTGTTGGTACCCAGCTACGTCACGACTACGGTGGATCTCGCGCACGCGATGATCGAAGTGGCGGGGCGTGGGTTCGAGCGGCAGATCATCGAGACCTCCGACATCAATCGTCTGGCGCAGCAGTACAAAGCAACGAAGCCGCCTGTGTGAGCCGCCGCTGCGTCGCAGACGCGGCCGAGGATCGCGCCCATTGCCGCGTTTGTCGGGGCGTCGCATCGATCCGGGTTCGATATGATCTGCCTCCCAAGCGAGGAGGGCAGTGTCGATGGCAAAGTCAGCAAAGGGTCCGGCCGCTCAGGTGAAGACGGAGGCGGTGGTGTCGAAGACGCCGAACGCCAAAGCGCCGAGAGCGCCGAAAGTGAAGACCTTCAATCTGCATTGGGGCAGCGGCATCGTCGAAGAAGAAGCGATGATCACCACCGAGTATCACCGCCCGTGTTTACAACTTCTGAAGTTCACCGACGGTGAAGCGAAGGGGCAATACGAGGTGCGGTTCTGTTTCTACGATCATCGCGGCGGCTTTCAGCGCTCACCGATGATCCTCGACGAGAAGGAATTCGACGCGATGCGTCAGGCGCTGAACGGCACCCCGAAGCTCAAGAAGATCATTTCGAAGCTCGTCCGCTGAGGCGCCACCGCCACGGCAGCAGGCGCTGCGCGTCGGCACCGACGAGCGTTTCGAGGCGCCTGCGTGCCGTTTCCACACCGGGTAGCGCACCGGTGGCGTGCTCGGCCCACCACGCGTCCCACGACGACAACACCTTGGCGTGGCGACCGGACGCGGTGTGCACTTCTTCGGACTTTACGAGCATGCGCCGTTCCAGGATGCGGCAGACGTCGCCGAGCTTTTCGGATGTGTGGTGCCATTCGAGCGTGCGGGTGTCCACCGGGCTCCGATCGACGCTCTGTAGCAGCCTGAGTGCAGCCGCTGAAAGTCCGTCCGTTTGCCATGGCGCGCGACCGAGCGCGACGGCCGCCACGTCGCCCCACACCGTTTCCCATAGCTGCGTGACCTTGCCGGCGAGCAGGCGTGCCTCGGCAACACTCGGGTGCTGCTCGAGGTCCTGGCAAACCCAATAGATCAGATTCGACTGCGGGTGGGCCCACCACGAACCGCGGATGGTTTCGCGCGCGACGATGTTGGCCACGCTTGCGAACTCGCGTCCGGCCTGCAGCAGCAGCTGGCGCTGCCGCAATTCCGCGACTACGCGTGCGGTTGCAAGGTCGGTGTCGTTGGGTCGCGGCATGACCTCAGCGTACACCGCTCACAAGTACGTCGCTCCCATTGGCTGTTCGCGGGGCGATGTTCGGTGCAACATCGTCGTGCACCCGTCCCACGGCCATTCGTTTCGACCATGCAGCGTCCGATCGTCTCATTCGACACCGACGCACACGGCGATTGGACCGCGCTGCTCAACTGCGGCCATCGCCAGCATGTGCGGCACAAGCCACCTTTCGTCGTGCGTGAGTGGGTAACGACCGAACAGGGGCGCAACGGGATGCTCGGTTCGCAACTCGATTGCGTGCGTTGCGACCGGTTCGAGCTGCCGGAGTCGTTCGTCGCGTACAAGCGTACGCCGGAGTTCGATGAAGTATCGGTGCCGACGGGGCTGCGCAACGACCATTCGACGAAGGTTGGCGTGTGGGCAAAGGTGGTCGTTCTCGAAGGCCGGTTGCGATATCGCGTCGACGCGTTGAACACCGATATGGAGCTGTCGCAAGATCGCGTCGGCATCGTCGTGCCGGAAGTGCGGCACCGCGTCGAGCCGATCGGGATGGTGCGTTTCTATGTCGAGTTCTACAGGGCGCCGTGAAGATGGATGAGCGAAGGGATGGGTAAAGGCAGGATCGAAGCGTTCAGCGACGGCGTGATCGCCA
>CAZLDA010000410.1:0-1919 GCA_964557875.1 uncultured Pseudomonadales bacterium
TGGTTAGAGCACCACCTTGACATGGTGGGGGTCGGTGGTTCGAACCCACTCGCGCCTACCAACCAAAACAAGCACTTACGCCAGATCTCCCGCTGCGCCGCAATCCGTCATCCAGGATCTGGTCGGCAGGCGAAAACTCTGCAACGCGACACCCCTTCGTGCACCTGTCAGGTGTTGCGGATCTTGACCTGCCATGAACTCGTCGTTCATGTTCAGGTGCTCGAGGAACCCCCCGCGCGGAGTTCGCGATGATCGTCTACCCGGAGTGATTTCTTTGGAATCGACAGGCGAAGTGCGGTACTGGCGGCGTTGGGGAATTCTTGCGGGAATCCAGGCAGCTGTCCTTCGTCGCCTGCGCCAATGGTTCGGACTACGTCTGTATGCGATCGTCGTCAGGCCGATCCGCGCGGACCGTGACACTTCTCTCCCGCCTGGGTTTACGTATCGAATATTCGAAGCCAAAGACCTGGAAGCGTTGCTTCCGTACATCGAGGATCAAAGTCTCGGAATGTCGGAAGCGTTCCTGCACACGGCCTTCGGCAAGGGCGATGCGTGCGATGCAATCCTTCACGACGGCAAGATCGTTTCATACACGTGGATCGCGTTCACCCCGACGCATGATTCCGACGGGGTGTTCGTCGAGTTTCGCAAGGGCGACCGTTACGGCTACAAGGCACTGACGCGGCCGGAGTATCGGGGTCGGCACCTGCGCCGGAATCCGCAAAGCGACAATTATTGTCAGCGCCGCGGCGCCACGCATGTCATCGGCTTCGTCGAAGTGATCAACCGTTCGTCGCTTCGTTCCACCGCTGCGCGTGGGAATGTACGAATCGGTTACGCAGGGTATCTGAAGCGCGGTCGCGCATTTCTCGCGTTCCGTTCGCCCGCGGTGCGTCGCCGCGGGTTTCGTTTCTTCATCCCCGACCCGGCACCGACCCCTGGCAGAGGCGCAGCTGAGAAAGGATGAATCACACGAACCCCAACTAGCGCTTCGCAGGAATCGCGATCACGTGGTAGTCGTGTTTCGGCGTGGCGACCATCGGGCGCACCTCCACCCGCTCAACTCCTCCACACCGTTCGACTTGCGCATTGATGAGCGCGCGCAACGCCGCCATGTCCACCGTCGCCATCGATACGAAGATGTTGAAAGGTCCCATGATGGTGGCTACGTATGCCGCCTCCGGGAGCTTGCAGAATGCGTCCAATACACGCTCTACGCTCCTCGGTTCGACCGTCAGCAGAACCGTCGCACCGACCTTGATCCCCAGTTTGATCGGATCGACAACCACGCCCATCCGGATCGCATGCGCATCTTCGAGCTTTCTCAAACGCTGACGGACCGTTCCTTCCGATACATCGAGACGGCGCGCAACCTCCCGGTTGCTCAACCGACCGTCTTCCCGCAGCAAACTCATGATCGATTCATCGACCGAGTCAGTTTGCATAGCGGTCTTCCTCGAGCGCGACGTAGCTCGATTCGAACTTCCGGATGTCGAGTGCCACGTAGGAGTCTACCCGCGCGATACCGGGGACCTTCGCAATATCCACATTGATGATGCGCGACAGATCTTCACGATCGCGCACTCCGAGCGACACGAGAATGTCGGGGCTTCCGAGATAAACGGCCACCGCCAGCACACCGCGAATTTCTCCAACATCTTTGGCTACGTCGTTGACGCTCCTTCCTGCAACGTAGAGATCCAGGAACGCCTGGAACTGGTAGCCGAGTGAGTAGATGTCTCGCTGCAGCGTCACGCGCATGATGTTCCGTTCGGTCATCGAACGGATGCGCGACGCGATCGTCGTTTCAGAAACGTTCAGTTGCTTCGCAATCGATTTGTTCGGTGTGCGGCCGTCCCGGCGAAGCGTTTCGATGATTTGCAGATCGACCCGATCAGGCGTTTTTCCCATGCACCCTT
>CAZLDA010000410.1:2019-4179 GCA_964557875.1 uncultured Pseudomonadales bacterium
CGCTGATTTCGATGCAATCGCCTTCGACATCGGCGCGCAGCGTGAACGTGAGCGTGACCGTCAGCTCACCGGCAGACGCATCGACAAAGGCACGTTCCGCCGCTCTGAACAGCAGCTCCTCGAGCAGGCGTTTGCCCCATTCATCGAGTGGTACGACGTTGTCGCTCATGCCGGCACCTTGCCATCCAGCGCGCCGAGATCGTCGATCGCGGTGGTCATCCGGTGGATCATTTCACGCGACATTTCAGGCGGTTGCATGTCGGGCATCGTCGGTGGGTGGCACAACGTCGGCGTCCACATCAGCAACGCGGCGAACAGCTGGCAGCGGTACTGATCGAACGCAACATACGTCGGCGTGGTGAGCCCTGAGCTTTCGCGCATCCGCTCCAGATATCGCGCGAGAAGCTCCCGCTCCCAGGTGCGCCTCTGCTCCACGGTCAGGGTGGTGGACACCGCGTATGCAAAGTCGCGCGCCCAGTGTCCGGTGCAGACGCACGCCCAGTCGCACAGACCCATACGAGCGTCACGCGTGATGTACCAGTTTCCGAGATGAACATCCGAGTGCAACAACGTACGCGGCTCACTCGCGTGCAGCGCCAATGCGTCGATCGCGTGCGGCCAGATCTCGTCGCGCCGCGCGACCACCGCTGCCGGAATGACGTCGGCCGCCTCGAGCATCGCGCGATCGTGTCCGATACGGATGCCGTTACGCTCGCCCGTACGCAGGAACGACTCGTACGTAGGCAGCCACTTGAGATCGTTCGCAAACCGGGGGCTGTTCCGGAAGCGGCCATGGAAGGCGGCAAGCGTATCGACCACCTCCTCGGCCTGCGTGCGATCGAGCGTGGTCTCATGCGAACAGAACTGAGCACCCTTTATGGCCGCCAGGTCGTCGAAGATGTGAATGGAACGGCCGGACGCGCGATCGTATCCGGAGTGGAAGAGTTGCGGCGCCTCGATGTCGAGTTCGGTGCGGATCCGCTCGTAGAAACGCCGCTCCCCGATCGCTGCCATTCCGGACGAGAGTCGCGTCAGCAATGTCGGTGTCGCCTTGGTGAAGAAGCGCTCCGGCAAACCGGCCGCCTGCCCCGCAGCGTTCCACTGCACGCTCAGTTGCCGGCGAACGCTCGAACCTGCATGTCCGCCGCCGAGCGCGAACGACACGACTCTCGCGTCCGGTAGTTGGCCGCCGAGCACCGCGGTAAGCCACTCGTTGGTGATCGCCTCGACACCCCATGGGACGTCGTCCGCAGTGACGGCCATCGGACGCACCAGATGGTCCCAGATCACGTGCGCACCCACACGCGCTCGCGTGCGCAAGACGACGGGGGCGTCCACGGCCATCAACTCCGTGCCCGTTCCACGAGTTCTTCCGGCGGCCGCGCCGATGCCGTCCAACCACCGTCGACGACGATGGAAGCGCCGGTGACGAAACTCGACTCGTCGCTCGCAAGCCACAACGCCGCATTGGCGATGTCCAGCGGTTGCCCGGCGCGCCGAATCGGCTGCACGTGCGCCAATTGCGCTTCCACCACCTGCGGATCTAACGGTTGTGCGAAGGCGGGATTCGCATAGATCAAGGGAGTGAGCACACCGCCCGGGAGAATCGCATTCACGCGAATGCCGTGTTCCGCGTACTCGATCGCCGCTACGCGCGTCAGCTGCACCACGCCTCCCTTCGCAGCGCCGTACGCACCCTGATATTTCATGCCGAGCAGCGCCGACACGGATGCGGTGTTGACGATGGCGCCGCCACCCGCCTTCATCATCGCGGGCACCGCGTGTTTGATGCCGAGCCACACGGCCTTCAGATCAACCGCCACGATGCGATCGAAAACGTCTTCGGGGGTTTCGTGAATCAGCAGCTCACCGCCGCCGATACCGGCGTTGTTGAACATCACGTCCAGCCGGCCGAACTGGGATAACGCAGCATCGACCAGCGATTTCACGTCGTCGGAACGGCTCACATCCACCACGCGCGCAATCGCCCTTCCATCGAGCCCCGCTGCAAGCGCTTCCGCCTTGTCCTTCTGCATGTCGCCGATCACCACACGCGCACCTTCGCGAACGAACAACCGGCTCGCCGCCTCGCCCATGCCCGATGCACCGCCGGTGATCACCGCTACTTTGCCGTCGAGTCTAGTCGCCATGGTACGCCTC
>CAZLDA010000411.1:0-614 GCA_964557875.1 uncultured Pseudomonadales bacterium
GCGTTGCACTCAAAGGAGGACTACCACAGACCCTCGTTCGTCGGATTAATGAAGTGTCCGACCGGGTGCTGAAATGTCATCGAATCCGCTGGCGACTGGAGTGTTCAGACCGACGATTTTGTTCGCCGTCTTTGTATCCTCGCTGTCGGCGACTGCGACGTTCGGAAAGTCCCCGGATTCGGTTGAAACTCCAACCCCGCACCGCACGATACGAGTGGCCGATCCCCCTTTCCTCCGGGAGTACGCACTCGGCGTGCAACGAATCCCAATGGAAGGCGGCAAAATCTACGGATGGAAGCTCAACGACAGGGTGACGTTCGGACGTTTCAAAGGGGAAAGCGACGAGTTTGGCTTCAGCGTCGAACTCGACGAAAAGCAACGAGTCGAGATTACGACCGATGGTCTGCGATGGCGCAGATCTCTCGGTGGCTCACACTAGCTCGAAATCGTCCGGTGCACGATATCGACGAGACAGTCACTGCTAACAGTTCCACGAGGGCTCACCTCTGCGCACGCTCGATGCGTCAAGCGCTCGGGCCACTGCACGGACAACGGGTTTCACCATGTGGATAGCCTTGGTCGCGGTTGTGCTGACACTGACGGCTGCGTTCATC
>CAZLDA010000411.1:624-4168 GCA_964557875.1 uncultured Pseudomonadales bacterium
GACTTGGTGCCGGCGAGCAGTATCGGCAGCACCTTGGCGAACGGCACATCACCCGGAAACTCGAGCGCCGCTATTCGGCCGACGATCCACAATTCGCGCGATCGATGAGCGTGTTGCTCGGTCCAGCGATTCTCGGTGGCAATCGGGTCGAGACTCTGGTCAATGGGATAGAGATCTTCCCCGCCATGCTGAGCGCCATTCGCGGAGCTCAACGCACGATCACATTCGAGACCTATATCTATTGGTCGGGCTCGATCGGGCAAGATTTTGCACGAGCACTTGCAGATCGGGCGCGCGCGGGCGTCGCAGTGCACGTGCTGCTCGACTGGATCGGCAGCATGAAAATGGAAGAGCACCTGCTGCAGGACATGACGGATGCCGGCGTGGAGGTCAAGCGTTACCACAAACCTCAGTGGTGGCGAATGGCGTGGCTCAACAATCGCACACACCGCAAGTTGCTGGTCATTGACGGCGCCATCGGATTCACCGGCGGCGTCGGCATCGCCGATCAATGGCGCGGCAACGCGGAGGATGCGGAGCATTGGCGCGATACTCACTTCCGTGTGGAAGGGCCGGTGGTCGCGCAGATCCAGGCCGCCTTCATGGACAACTGGATCAAGGCTTCAGGCAACGTGCTCCACGACGAGCGCTACTTTCCGAAGTTGCAGGAGCGCGGCGAGCAAGCGGCGCAGATGTTCACCAGTTCCCCCACGGGAGGTACCGACAGCATGTTGCTGATGTACCTGATGACCATCACAGCCGCGCAGCGGTCGATCTACCTCGCCAATGCCTATTTCGTGCCGGACGACTTGGCGATCAATGCCCTCGTCGCGGCGAGTCGACACGGCGTGAGCGTTCACATCATCACGCCCGGTCCTTTGATCGATAGTGACGTCGTGCGAGTCGCATCGCGCGCTCGCTGGGGTGAGTTGCTCGAAGCAGGCGTGCAGATTGCCGAGTACGAACCGAGCATGTTTCACGTCAAGACAATGGTGGTCGACGAACGGGTGGTGTCCGTCGGATCTACCAATTTCGACAACCGCTCGTTCAGGATCAACGATGAGGCGAACCTCAACGTCTTCGATGCAGCACTTGCGTTGCGACAGATCGAAATCTTCTGCGCCGACTGGAAGAAGTCGAAGCGCATCACTCTCGACGCGTGGCAGCGACGGCCGTTGCGCGAAAAGCTGTTGGAACGCATCGCTTCGTTGCTACGCTCTCAACTCTGACGCGAGCTGTAGAGCCTAAGACCTGATCAACACCTCCGCATGAGGGTCCGTTCATGTACGCACTCGTCGGCATCCTGAAGAAACCGGCTGATATGAGCACCGCGACATTCCGCAAATGGTGGCTGGAAGAGCACGCCATGGGCGCCCGCCTGCTGCCGAAGCTGCGCAAATACGTGGTCTATCCGCTCGTTCAAGGTTTCGATCCAGCGATAGGGCAACCGCTCGGTGCGCCAAGTAGCGATGGCGTGGCATTTCTGTGGTTCGATACCGAAGAAGACCTGCGCGCCGCGTTTGCATCGGCGACCGGCAGAAGCGACATCGAACACGGCGTTCAGGCACCGATCGAGTACCAGCTGTTTTGTACGGACGGCGAAATCGTCATTCCGCTGGAGGAGCCGCGCTGAGAAGTGTGCTCAGCGCGACTCTGGTGGGTGACTAACGCTTCGCAATTGGCATTCGAAGCGCGTCGAGCAGAATCGTCGCGGCCTCTCGCAGCGTAACGAGCCCTATCTTCAATTGCATGTCGGTCTCGCTTGCGACACAGGAAACGTACGAAAGTCGGTTCTTGTAAGAGGACACAGGACACGCGCGCACTATTCGCTGTGCGCTGGAGCAGCCTTGCGCGTCGACCGCTACGTTAACCGCCGTCTGCAGGCATACATCCTGGAGATCAGCTACACCGTCCTGGTCTGAGTCTTGCGTAATCTCGACGGCGATCGGCTTTTGAGTTCCGGTGAAGCGGCCGTCCGCGACGAACGACACGCCTGTCACAAATGCGGTCGCACTGTTCGGGTCCACATTCGCAGACCTTTCGATGCCGATGATGCGGAACTTCTTCAGACCCTGCGCACCGACACCAAACCATTTCAGGCGATCGACGAAACTGAACTCGTCGCTGGCGTGGATCTTCACTCCGGTCCGGTACGGTGTGTTCGAACGGAACAGGACCAGCTCGTACTCACCGTCGCCGATGTCTGGAAGCGTAACGGACTTGAATCCGGGGTCGGTTGCACCGACCTCGTAGTCGTACCCGACCGCGACCTGGGGATCTATCTGATAGGTCATTCCTTCCAACACGGCGAAATCAAAACTGAAAACCTTGTTGCCACTCACATCAATCGTGACCGTCGGAATCTTCACGCCTGCATTGCCCTGACTGTCCTCAACCGGCGTGAACTCGAACCAGGTGCGCGAGATGCCGTCCTCGCCCTGCACTCCACGAGCGTTATACGTAACGTTGATCATCCCCAGATACGGCTGATTGAGTTGCAGAGAAGCGTCCTCTGGAAACACGTGCGGAACACCCGAGAACGTCGATGGAATCTGCCACGAGGTTGCGTCTACCCCGAGACCCTCGACATCGACCAACCGGATGCCTCCGTTCGGAAGAATCGAGTACAGGAGGACTGTTACGTAGCCGGGGGAACCCGCCCACGAAATCGTCGGAGTCGTACCCGAACCGGTCAACGTGAGATCGGTAACAAGACCCGGACGCGCCGTTGGGTCGAGCGATGCGGTCGACAAAACGACGGCGGTCGTTCCGGCAGAGCCGGGATTGGCAATGGTGATCTCCCATGGCTGGGCCAAGGATGCATCGCTAGACGGATCGTATTGCGACCTCAGCCAAGACTGCGCATATCCACCCCATCCATAGCCGAACCCCGACACGAGCCCGGTGAAGGGAAGCTGAGTAGTGCCAATGGCCGGATGAGTGGCCGTCACCGTGGTCTGCTGACCATTCTCGGTAAGCGACGGAAACCCGGGAGGAAGGATCGCAAGATCCGAATCGGGCGAAGGAAAAACGCCCAACCGCAACTCGGTGTGATCGACCGGCGCGCTTTGATAGCGGTTGGGACCACTCAGTACGTTTGCCCAGTTCGGATCAAACCCCTGTGGCTCTCCGCAAACCCGATCTGGGTCTACCGGCTGGGTCGGACAATCGGCTCGCGCAACCGGCGCAGAGACGATGCCGAAGATGAACAGTGCGCAGCCAAGAGCCAAGGACGCCTTTGTCCTTTTGCAGAAGGCGACCATATCTGGAACAGAAAACGCGAACGAACAGGTAATACGCATACGCAAAACACTCCCTCCTCTTCTGACAGTCAGCGGTCACCGACTTCAATTTTCCCAACATCTTCACAATGTCGCGCAGCGCTTGTGGATGCACTTCGAAGCCGGGAAACGAAACGACAAAAGGCCTTCAATACGCGCTTGGTCGGGACATGACTCGCACTGGCCTTGTTGTCGTCCCTCAATCTGATCGCCAATGCAGGCGTCGCTCCCAGAGACAGAATCGAAAGGACTACCCACAGGAG
>CAZLDA010000412.1:0-4153 GCA_964557875.1 uncultured Pseudomonadales bacterium
TCGACGTCAAGGCGCGCAAGTTCGTTGCCGAGATCGAGATGTCCGGTTGCAACCTGGTCTATCCAGTAGGCAACCGCGCGTTTGCATCGCTGTGCGGCGATGGCACTGTGCAGGTGGTCTCGCTCGACGATCAGGGCAACCTCAAAGGGCGCGAGCGCAGCGCGAAGTTCTTCGATCCCGACAAAGATCCGGTCACCGAGAAGGCGTCCCGCTTCGGCAACACGTGGCTCTACATTTCGTTCGATGGCTACGTGCATCCCGTGGCGTTCGATGGCGGCAAAGCGAAACCGGGCAAGGCATGGTCGCTGTTCACGGACAAAGAGCGCGCCGACGGCTGGAAAGTCGGCGGCGGCCAGTTCAACGGAGTGCATCAAAAGCTCGGGCGGCTGTTCGTGATCGTGCACCAGGGTGGTCCCTACGGTCACAAGGATCCGGGCAAAGACGTGTGGACCTATGACCTCGCCACCGCGAAGAAACTCGGGTCCATTTCGATGGTCGCTCCGGTCATGTCGTTGGGGCTGACGAAGGATGCGGCACCGATGTTGATCGCGAACGACTCGGGCACGCCGGCCGTATACGTCTACGACGCGCTGAAAGGCACGCACCTGCGCACGATCGAGGGGCCGCCGATGGTGCCCGGTTTCATTCAGGCTCCATGAACCTCGATCCCGTCATCGCCACGATCATTCGCTTCGCGTTGGGCTGGCTGTTTCTCGCCGCAGCCGCGCACAAGCTGCGCGACATGGTCGACTTCCGGTCGGTGCTCGCAACGTATCGCATTTTGCCGGAAGGACTGGTCGCGATTGCCGCGTGGCTGGTCGTTGTTGCGGAACTCTGTATCGGTGTCGGCATGCTGTGGCAGTTCGCGCCTGCGTTCATCGGCGGCGCTGTGCTGCTGCTTCTATACGCCGGCGTGATGGCGATCAATCTGATGCGAGGCCGGCGCTTCATCGATTGCGGCTGCGGCGGCGCGACGCAACCGTTGTCGATCGGACTCGTGCTGCGCAACGTCGTGCTGGCGATTGCCGCCATCACCGCGCTCGTGCCGGCGCCCACGCGTCCGCTCGAGTGGCTCGACATCGTCAGCATGGCAGCGGGTGTGCTCGTCCTCGGAGCGCTGTACGCGGCCACCAATCAATTGCTCGCAGCGCGTGCACGACTCGAGGAGTGGGTGTGATGGACGCGCTGATCGTTTCGAACATCGTGCTTTGGGTGCTGGTGATCGGACTCACGTTCGTGGTGTTCGCGCTGACGCGCCAGATCGGCGTGCTTCATGAACGCGTCTCGCCCGCAGGCGCATTGACGTTGTCGGGCGGAGTGAAGTCCGGCGAAACGCCGCCGGCCCTCTCATTGACGACACTCGACAACAGCGAACTGAAGCTCGACTCGTATGCCGCGCGTGGTCGCGGGGTGCTGGTGTTCTTCCTGTCGCCCACTTGTCCGCTGTGCAAATCGCTGTTGCCGGTTGTCACGCGCGTGGCAAAAGAGGAACGCAAATGGCTCGACCTGGTATTTGCCAGCGACGGTGGTACGCGCGCGGAACACGAGGCGTACGTCAAGGAACGGCAGCTCGAAGCGTTCCCGTATGTGATATCGCAGGAGCTCGGTATGGCTTTCCGTGTAGGCAAGCTACCGTATGCCGCGTTGCTCGACGAAAAGGGTGTGCTGGTCGCGAAAGGTCTGGTCAATTCACGCGAGCATCTCGAAAGTCTGTTCGAAGCGAAGCGGCTGGGTGTGGCGAGCGTCAACGAATACATGAGCGCCAAGGCGCGCGATGAAACCGAGGTGACTTCATGAACTGGCTCGACAACTGGATTACGAAGGGCACGCGTCGCGTCGCTCGGAATACCTCACGGCGCGACTTCCTCTCGAAGGTGGGTGTGGCGCTGGTAGGTGCCGGAGCGGTACCGCTGTTGCCGGTTGCGCGAGCCAGTGCAGCCGAAGGACCGCGCGCGCCGCAACCGCAGGAGAAAGGCGATCCTCTCAGCTGCGAGTACTGGCGCTATTGCGCGCTCGATGGATTCTTGTGCGGTTGCTGCGGCGGCACGACGAACAGTTGTCCGCCGGGGACGGAGTCGTCGCCGGTGACGTGGATCGGTACGTGCCGCAATCCCGTCGACGCGAAGGACTACATCATTTCTTACAACGACTGCTGCGGTAAGTCGGCGTGCGGTCACTGTATGTGCAACCGCAATGAAGGCGATCGCCCGGTTTATCAACCGGCGAAGAGCAACGACATCAACTGGTGTCACGGTACCAAGACCAACATGTATCACTGTTCCACGTCGGTCGTGTTGGGACTAGCTGTTGCGAATTGAGCAACGCATTCAGCCACTCGCCGTCGCTGCACTGCTGTGCAGCGCGTCGAGCGTCTGGGCGGATGCGCACCAGGACTACGTTCTCAATTGTATGGGCTGCCATATGGAAGACGGCGGCGGCGCGCCGCCGACCATTCCGAGGCTCAAGGACCGCGTCGGCTATTACCTGACGATTCCAGACGGCCGCGCTTATCTCGTTCAGGTGCCGGGCGCTGCGAATTCATTGCTCGACGATCGGCAGTTGACCGCCGTGTTGAACTGGATGGTCGACGAATTCGCAGGTGCGTCACGTCCACAAGCATTCGAACCGTATGCCATCGAAGAAGTGGCGCGTTATCGCAGTAAGCCGCCCGCCGACATCGATGCACTGCGTCATCAACTCGTCGATGCGATCGTTGCGGCCTACCCGCACGCTGGACGCTGGTAGATGGCGGTTCTCGTTTCCAAGCTCGATGCCAGTGCCGCGGGGTTCCGCGCGAACGACGCGCATCACCGGAAACTCAGCACCGATTTACGTGAGTTGATTGCGAAGGTTGCACTCGGCGGCGACGAGCGTTCGCGCGCGCGCCATGTCGAACGCGGCAAGTTCCTGCCGCGCGAGAGACTCGAACGGCTGATCGATCCCGGCTCGGCGTTTCTCGAAACCAGTCAGCTCGCGGCCCACGAACTGTACGCAGACGTCGTTCCTTCGGCCGGCATCATTACCGGTATCGGACGTGTGGCCGGCCGCGAATGCGTCATCGTCGTCAACGACGCGACGGTGAAAGGCGGGACGTACTACCCGATGACGGTGAAGAAGCATCTGCGTGCGCAGGAGATCGCGCTCGAGAATCACCTGCCGTGCATTTATATGGTCGATTCGGGCGGTGCGTTCCTGCCGATGCAGGAACAGGTGTTTCCCGACAAAGATCACTTCGGCCGCATCTTCTACAACCAGGCCAACATGTCGGCGCGCGGCATTCCGCAGGTCGCGCTGGTGATGGGCTCGTGTACGGCCGGCGGCGCTTATGTACCGGCGATGTGCGACGAATCGATCATCGTGAGCAATCAGGGAACGATCTGCCTGGGCGGTCCTCCGCTGGTGAAAGCGGCAACCGGCGAAGATGTGGATGCGGAGAGCCTCGGCGGCGGCGATGTGCACGCGCGCGTTTCCGGCGTTGCGGATCACCTGGCCGCAAACGACGAACACGCGATTGCGATCGCGCGTGAGATCGTCGCGGGAAGCAACGTTGCGTATCGCGACACGGTTGCGCGGCAGAGCGCCGCGCCGCCGGCATATCCGACCGAACAACTCTACGGCGTGTTGCCGCGCGACACGCGCACGCCCTACGACGTGCGCGAAGTGATCGCACGGTTGGTCGACCGATCGGAGTTCCACGAATTCAAAGCACTGTACGGCGAGACGCTGGTAACCGGATTTGCGCACATCGACGGTATGCCGGTGGCGATCGTCGCTAACAACGGCATTCTGTTTTCAGAGTCCGCACTCAAAGGCGCGCACTTCATTCAATTGGCCGACCGTCGCGGTGTGCCGCTGCTGTTCCTGCAGAACATCACCGGCTTCATGGTGGGCCGCAAATACGAGAATCAAGGCATCGCGAAAGACGGCGCGAAGATGGTTACTGCGGTGGCTTGCGCCAAGGTGCCGAAATTCACAGTCGTGATCGGGGGATCGTTCGGTGCGGGCAACTATGCGATGTGCGGTCGCGCATACGGCGCACGCATGTTGTGGACGTGGCCCAACGCGCGCATCTCGGTCATGGGCGGCGAACAGGCGGCACATGTACTAGCAACCGTGCGACGCGAAGGTGCAGCCGCGCGTGGTGATACGTGGC
>CAZLDA010000413.1:0-4148 GCA_964557875.1 uncultured Pseudomonadales bacterium
CGCTGGCGTTGACCGTCGCCGATCTCGCAGAAGCCGAGCAGCGCTTTGAGGACGCCGCAGTCAGCCTTATGGGCTACACATTTTCAGCGCGCGATGGCGATGACAAGCAGTTCACCATCATCGTCGAGCGCACGTGGTCCAACGTGAACAGCACGCCTGCAGATCGCATCAGTGCGTTGGCGGCGCAGAGGCAAAACACGACGGCCGCCGCATGGTGGCAATTGGCGGACGCACTGCAGCGCAGTTTCGATCTCGATGCGGAGCGCGTTGCAATCAGTGACTGGCGCCGCACCCATCGGGACCATCCCGCGTCGCGCTGGCCACCGACTACGCTAACGGCGATTGAGAGTGGCGTGTCGGCGCCGACGCAGATCGCCCTTCTCCTTCCGTTATCCGGGCCTCTCGCGAATGCGGGCCAGGCCATTCGGGACGGTTTCATCGCTGCGTTCTATCACGCCGCGTCCCTGGCCAGAGTTCGCATCTACGATACGAATGGCACTTCGATCGGCGCCGTCTACGAGCAGGCCAGCACCGATGGCGCGCAACTGGTCATTGGACCACTCGACAAGCAGAGCGTCGTCGACATCAACCTGCTGCCTTACCGTCGTGTGCCGGTGTTGGCGCTCAACTATCTGCCACAGGGCGTAGCCCCCGGCGCCGGACTGTTTCAGTTCGGACTCGCGATCGAGGACGAAGCACTTGCAATCGCACGTCGCGTCTACGAGGACGGCTTTCCACGTGTCGCCATCGTTCAATCCGATCTCGACTGGTCCGCGCGCGCCAGTGAATCGTTCCGCACCCAGTTCGTCAGACTCGGGGGGACCGTTGTTACGGTAGGCACGATTCAAGACTCGCGCGCCGTCACCGAAGTGGTCGGCAACGCACTGCTCGTCGGCGCAAGTACCGAACGTATGGAAGCGCTTTCGAAGACGCTTGGATCCAAGCCCGAGTTTACGGCGCGGCGGCGCTCCGACCTCGACGCGCTCATTGCGCTGACGGATCCCGCTCAAGCACGCGCGCTCAATTCGGCGATGGCATTCCACTTCGCGGCCGACGTGCCGATCTATGCTACGTCGCAAGCCACCACCAATGCTTCATCGAACGACCTGGGCGATTTAAATGGCTTTCGCATCACCGAGCTGCCGTGGCAGGTGTATCCGAGTCCGATCCGCATCGAAGTCGAATCGGCGTTCGCCAATTCCCGAACGTCGCTATCGCCCCTCTACGCGCTTGGCGTTGATGCATATCGATTGAGCGATCGCGCCGATCTGCTCATCCCGAATTCGCCAGGTCGGCTTCTGGGCGAAACAGGGCAACTGCAGGTCAGCGGCACCGGCGTAGTGGCGCGCGAGCCGGCGTGGGCATTGGTCCAACATGGCGCGCTGGTGGCCATGCCTATCGTGGCGCAGTGACGCAACCGCGGCCGAATGGGGTCGCCGCGCAGAGCGCGCCGCAGAGAACTACCTGATTCGGCGCGGCTTACGCACTCTCGAACGCAACTACCGCGTTCGTGCCGGCGAGATCGATCTGGTGATGACAGACCACGACGAGTTGGTATTCGTCGAGGTACGTTTCAGAAGTCGCACTGAATTCGGCGATGGCGCCGACTCGGTAGACTTCCGCAAGCAGCAACGCCTCATCAGCGCAGCGCGACATTACCTGCAACATCGCGGCGACGAACGACCTTGTCGGTTTGACGTGGTATCCGTCGGCAGGACACACTACCGCCTGCGCTTTGAATGGATGCGAAACGCATTTACCCCTTGAGTAACTTCATTCGTTCAGGCCTTTGGGCCATCTGCATTGCACTCGCGCTCGGCGGTTGCGCGACAACCGGCATCGAAGACCCTGGCTCGCGCAGCCCTCCTAAGGTCTGGCAGGACCAGATGCTCGAGTACGATGCGGCAAAGGAGATCAAAGCCTCCGATCCAGGCTTCGAATCCGCACACATCGTCATCGTCAGCTTCAACGGGCTGGTGCTGCTCGCCGGCGAAGTTGGAACGGAAGAACTGAAGGTAAAAGCGGGCGAAATCGTGAACACGTTCAAGGCTGTTCGCAGCGTTCACAACGAACTCGTAGTCAGCGGCCCGATCTCGATGGTGGCGCGCAGCAACGATTCATGGCTGACGACGAAGGTGAAAACGAAGCTGCTCGCCCATGGCGCCATCGACTCGAGCCGCATCAACGTCACCACCGAAAACGGTGTCGTCTACCTGATGGGATATGTCACCAGAGAGCAGGCCGGATACGCAGTAGACGTCACGCAAACGGTCGACGGGGTTACGAAGATCGTGAAGGTATTCGAGTATACCGACTGACGGTTCAGCCCGGCCCTACTTGATCACGCGTAAGTGGCTGGCGGGTGGCGTCGGTTGCGTTGGCGCCGGGTCGTCTCCCGCGTGCTCTGCTTCGAACGCCATACCCTGACCCGATTCTTTCGCGTACACCGCCAGAACCGCACCGACCGGCGCACTTACGTGGAACGCGTTGCCTCCGAAGCGGCCGTCGAATTCCAATCGTTCGTTCGTGATGCGCAGATTTCGAATCGCGGCAGGCGACACGTTCAGCACGATCTTCCCGTTTTCCGCGTGTCCATGCGGAACCTGCGTGTCGGGATTCGTCGTGTTGACGATGACGTACGGGGTCAGGTTGTTGTCGAGGATCCATTCGTGCATCGCCCGCAACAAGTACGGCCGATGCGAAGTCACTCGCGCATTTCCAGTTCGGCCTCCGTTAGGCTCTCGCGGAATGACGGGCGTTCAAACATCGACTGCATGTATTTCTGCATCGCCTTCGTAGAGCGCTCGGGCAACTTGATGTCGAGCACCTTCAGTCGCCAGAGGATCGGCGTTACGCAGCAGTCGACCAGCGTGAATTCGTCGCTCATGAAGAACGGCTTCTCGGCGAACACGGGTGCCACGCTGATGATGCTCTCGCGCAATTCGGTGCGCGCTCGCGTAAGCACCGTCTCGCGGCCTTTGCCGACCATCAACAGATCGACGCGATGACTCCAGTCCTTCTCGATGCGATGAATCAGCAAGCGGCTCTGCGCGCGCGCAACGGGATACACGGGCAACAACGGCGGATGAGGAAAGCGCTCGTCGAGGTACTCCATGATCACCGCCGACTCGTAAAGCACGAGATCGCGATCGAGCAATGTGGGCACGCTGTTGTAGGGATTGATCTCGGCGAGATCTTCCGGCTTGTTGTCCGGATCGACGTCGACGATGTCGACCGTAACGCCCTTCTCCGCCAACACCATCCTCACGCGGTGACTGTAGTGATCACGCGGATCGGAGAAAAATGTCATCGAAGATCGTCTGGTCACAACGCTCATTGCAGCGCCTCATTAACAGTTTGTTGGAACGGCTCGGAGAACGTCCGTCCATTGATAGCGGGGACCCGCACGGTGCGAGCGGATCCGATCGTCAGTGGACTTCCTTGTTGTACTCGCGGCCCAACAACGCCGTGAACACATAGAGCACCACCAGGAACAGTAAAACGTAGAGGCCGAGGCGCTCTCGTTCGCTTCGTGCAGGCTCTGCCACGTAGTAGAGGAAGTTGACGACGTCGTACACGGCCTGATCGAACTCTTTCGGAGTCAACGTTCCGGTACCCGGCACCGCGTCGATGTAACCGCACTTCTCTTCGGTGATCTTCAAGCCGGGAACCAGCGGGTCACGCTGTTCACCGCCATTTTCGGCCACCTTCGGATCCTGGTGGCACGTCAGTACCGGCGTTCCTTGCAAATCCAGGAACGGATTGGGCATCGCGACGTTCGGGAAGACCTTGTTGTTCACACCGAAAGGACGGGCCTCGTCGATGTAGAAGGCCTTGAGATAGTTGTACACCCATTCACCGCCACGCAGCTTCGCCACCAACGTCAGATCCGGCGGTGCCGCACCAAACCACGCCTGGGCTCTTTCGGGGGGGAGCGCGTTGGTCATGAGCGCGCCGATCTTCTGTCCGGTGAACACGAGGTTCGCCATGACGAGGTCATGCGGAATCTCGAGGTCATCGGCGGTTCGCTCATAGCGCTGAAACTTCAGCGAGTGACAGCCCATGCAGTAGTTCACGTACAACCGTAAGCCACGTTGCAGCGATGGCTTGTCCTGCAGATTCGGGTGGAACGGCTGCATCTTCCAGTC
>CAZLDA010000414.1:0-4144 GCA_964557875.1 uncultured Pseudomonadales bacterium
CTACTCGATGTTTGCCGACTATCAGGCGAACACGCCGCGCGAAATTCCGCTGGTGCGATTACGACGTTCGGCGTGACTCAGCCGTAACTCACTCGTAAAAGCGCGGCGCTTTCCTCAGCGTGTCGGCCAGCGCTTTGTCGTGTTCGATCC
This sequence comes from uncultured Pseudomonadales bacterium, assembly GCA_964557875.1. Lineage (GTDB taxonomy): Bacteria > Pseudomonadota > Gammaproteobacteria > Pseudomonadales > Azotimanducaceae > DATJGR01. The sequence continues at coordinate 151 of CAZLDA010000414.1, forward strand.
ACAATGTCGCCCCGGTTTTTTCGAGCAACGCCTCGATCTGATCGATCGAACGCAGCGACATCGCCGCGTCGTAGTTGAACGTGGGCACACGCCGCAACGCGCGGCTCTCGCGGAAGTGGTAGAGATCGCCCGACAACAACACCGGGCCCGTGTTCGCGAGGTTTATCAGTAACACCTGGTGTCCCGGCGTGTGCCCCGGCGCATATATCAGCTGCACACTGCCGTCGCCGAACACGTCGTGGTTACCCTCGATGATCGTCAGCTTCGTTTCTTTCAGCTTCGCGAAGACGTCGGACGGTTCGAACTCCGGGTTGCCTGCCAGCGCCGAGTCCCACTCCGCTTTCTGCATCAACACGTTCGACCCGGCGAATGCGTTGGCACCGCCGGCATGGTCCGCGTGCAGATGTGAGAACGCGACATACGTAATATCGGCCGGCTTGATACCCATATCGGCGAGCTGATCGACGATGGTGCGTTCGTACAGGAAGGAGTCGCCACCTTCCATCGTCACCTTTCCCTGACCAGCTACGTTGAGGGGCAAGCCGGTGTCCCACAACAGGCGTTGGCTACCGTGTTCGAGCACGTAGCACGGCACGAACAGTTCGCGCACCGGCGTTTCGTTCGGCTGCAGGCCGAACATCGTGACGTTGGTCAGCTGGATCGAACCGCAGTCGAAGACATAGAGCTTCGGCCCGGCAAGGGCAACGCTCGACAGCAACAGCAATGCGACCACGACGAAGCTCTTCATCGGACGACTCCGTTGGATTCGGCGATTCTCTACGTTTTACGCGCGCTATGCTGCAGCGCTAGCATCCGGGCACACGACTCAACAACTCACACAGTTACAGCCCGGGGGAAGACATGCCGGAATCAGTTATCGATCCGGAAGCGCTGAAACGCTATTCGTTCAGCGTCTGGAGCTACAAACAGGGCGAAATCGTTTCGCTGATGATCCACCTTGGCGACCGCCTCGGCCTCTACCGCGCACTGAACGGCGCGGGTCCGTTGACCGCCGCCGAACTCGCCGAACGCACCGGCCTGAAGGAGCGGTGGTTGTTCGAATGGTTACGCGGCCAGGCGGCTGCAAGGTTGCTCGACTATCACGACCCCGACCGCTTCGAACTCACGCCGGTCGGCGCCGCCGTGCTCGCCGACGAATCCGGCAGCCTCTCGTTCGCCGCGGGTGCATTCGCCACTCCGATGGCGCCAGAGATCGTCGACAAGCTGTGCGAAGCGTTCCGCACCGGCATCGGCCTCAGCTACGAACAACTCGGCGCGAACGCGGCGCACCGCACCGAGCGCATGCTCGGCCCCTGGGTGCGCCAGGCGCTGGTGCCGCAGATCGTGCCTGCGCTCGAAGGCGTAAAAGAGAAACTGGAACGCGGCTGCACCGTGGCTGACGTCGGTTGCGGCAGCGGACTTGCACTTGCAAGCATGGCCGCCGCGTTTCCGAACTCGCAGTTTCACGGCTACGACCCGAGCAGCCACGCGATCGCCAACTGTCACGCAAAGGTGCGCGACATGAAGCTGACGAACATGCAGACGTTCGCGGCCGGCGGCGAAGCGTTGCCGACCACACCAACGTACGACTTCGTCATCACGTTCGATTGCCTGCACGACATGACGCGGCCCGCGACGGTGATCGAGGCGATTCGTCGCGCGCTGAAGCCCGACGGCACGTGGCTGATCAAAGACATCCGCAGTTCGGCGGACTTCAAGAAGAACATGCGTAACCCAATGCTCGCGATGTTCTATGGATTCTCTGTGTCGGCGTGCATGTCGTCTGCGTTGTCCGAACCGGGCGGCGCGGGTTTGGGCACGCTCGGTTTCAATCCGGACGTCGCAGAACGAATGGTGCGCGCGGCCGGGTTCACGCGCTTCACGCTGCACGACTTCGAAGACCCGAGCAATTTGTACTACGAAGTGCGCCCTTGAAGGAGTACGGCCCCGACGTCGACGCGGCGCGAGCGTTCTAGAACGTACGCGCCGCCGGCGCGTTGGCCAGCTTTCGACACGATCAGCACCCGGCGTTCAAGACGATGCCGCGAACGCCTCCGGCAAACCGTACAGTTCGAGCTTCGCCTGATGCGCAGCGACGTCGAGGCTGAGTATCACCAGGTCGAACTTTTCACCGGCGGCATCGCGCACCTGGTCGCGCAACAGCGCTTCCACGCGGAATCCCAAGTCTTCGAACACAGTGATGGCCGCCTTCTGATCCGCCGTCATCTGTGCGGTGACCTTCTCCAGCCCCATCGACAGCGCAATGAGGAAGCTCTCCTGCACCAATGCACGGCCGAGGCCCTGTGCGCGCGCCGCAGGCGAGACCAACACGCGCAGATCGCCCACGTGCGGTGAGAACGAACGTGCATCGCGTACGACAGCTGCGCAGCCGACGACTTCGCCGCCGCGCCGGGCCAGAACGCTGACGATGTTCTCGGCGCTGATTTCGCGTACCCACGCGGACAACACTTTTGCGTTGGTGATGTCGCGCCGCATGAACAACATGTCGTGCGGGGGCAGCGCGCGTGCAAACCGCAGCACTTCGGGTTCGTCTGTGGAGTGCATCACCGTCAGTTCGAACGATGCCCCGCCACTCTGGATCGTACGTGGATAACGAGTCATGACGTTGCTCATGTCGACCTCACCGCGAGCCAGCGCTCGAGCCGGGGCCACATTCGTCCTATTGCGTTCGGTCCGGCGATCAAACTGACGTGTCCGCCTTTCAGCAGGATTTCCTGCTTGTCCGTCGAGCCGACGAGGTCGAGTAACGGCTTCGTTGAGTCGCGCGGTGCGAGGTGATCGTGCTCTGCAACCACCGACAGAATCGGCACACGAATGTTCGCGAGATTCGCATTGCGACCGCCCACCACGAGCTTGCCGGTGAACAGCTTGTTGTCCCAGCTCAGCTCCTTCGTGGTCTGGCGCATGTATTCGCCGGCGAGAGGCAGCGTCTCGTCGCCCCAGCGCTGGAAGGCTCTATACGACCGCACGAATTCGTCGTTCCACATCTGTTCGCTGGCGCGCAGCTGGCCCGCCAACCGTTGCGCCGGCTTCTGCATCTCGAACATCTGCCGCACGAAATCCGCAGGAATGACGCCGAGCGTATCGGCCACCTGATCGACGTCGAAGTAACGCGGATCGTTCCACATGGTGGTCAGACCCATCTGTTTCCAGTCGACCGGTGTGGTCAGACAAACGAGATTCTTGAGCGGTCCATCGGTGTGCGTGGCCGCGTAGATCAGCGACAGCACGCCGCCCATGCAGTAGCCGATGACCGAAACATCGGGCTGCCCGGTCTCCTGCTGCACTTTGCGGATGCACGTCGGAATGAAATCCTGCGTGTAGTCTTCGAGCGTGAGTCCACGCTCTTCCGGCTGCGGTGCATTCCAATCGACCACGAACACGTCGAAGCCGCGCTTCAACAGAAATTCGACCATGCTCTGGCCCGGCAGCAGGTCGAACACGAACGCCTTGTTCGTGGTGGCCATCACGAGCAGCACCGGCACGCGATACAACTCGTCGACCAGCGGCTTGTAGTGATACAGCTGCAACGTGCCGCGCCCATACAAAACCGTTTTCGGCGTGAGTCCCACCTTCGCGGGACCCGACCTCGCATACTCGATGCCTTTCACGCCGCGTTGAATCGCGCGCTCCACCATGCCGCGCACGCGTGTACCGATGTCTTCGGGGGCTGCTTCGCCATTGTTGGTCATCGCGGTTTCTCCTGGTTCAGATACTCCGCCGGCGGTTGTCGCGTGCGACGCGGCGCCGTCGGCGGAACTTCGGCGACCACCGTCTTCGCGGCATCGTCGTCGAGCGTCGCTTCGATGCGTGCCAGCCGACGGTCTACGTCGGTGAGTTTCTCGGCGAGGCGAATGATGTCTTCGCGGGTGGGCATGTTCAGCGCCGCCAGGCGCCGCCCCATCGCTTCAGACGTCGCCTGCTGCAACGTCAGTTGCATCTTCTGCGCTTCCTGCATCAGGCGACTGAAGGA
>CAZLDA010000415.1:0-4137 GCA_964557875.1 uncultured Pseudomonadales bacterium
GACCGGTCCGTGCACGTGGAGAGACTCCGCGCCGACTTCGGTTAAGCTACCGAGGGGTCCGCGAAGGGGGAATCGATGGGCAACTATCGTGCAAGCGGCTTCGATGACGAAGCGGCGGTTCAACGCGCGCGCGAACGCGCCGAAACGATGTCGCTCGACGACTTCGACGTCAGCAACGTGCATCTGTTCGAAAACGACACGCACTGGCCGTATTTTGAACGGCTGCGCCGTGAAGCGCCGGTGCACTACTGTCGCGACAGTCATCACGGCCCGTATTGGTCGCTGACGCGCTTCGACGACATCAAGCGCGTCGACGCCGACCACGAGCTGTTTTCGTCCGATACCAACATCACGCTGTTCGATCAGGCCGACGACTTCGTCATGCCGATGTTCATTGCGATGGACCCTCCGAAGCACCACGTACAACGCAAGGCCGTGGCGCCGACGGTGGCGCCGCGCAATCTCGCTGTGCTCGAAAGTGCGATACGCGCGCGCGTGCAGACCATTCTCGACTCGTTGCCGGTGGGCGAGCCGTTCAACTGGGTCGATCACGTATCCATCGAACTGACTACGCAGATGCTTGCGACGCTGCTCGACTTTCCGTTCGACGAGCGCCGCAAGCTGACGCATTGGTCCGACGTGATGTCGGGCGGCACGATCAGCGGCGTAACGCGTTCGCGTGAGCATCGTCAGGCCGAGCTGCTCGCCTGTCTGCAGCGCTTCACCGATCTGTGGCACGAGAAGGCGGAGCAGCCGCCGGCCAACGACCTGATCTCGATGTTCGTGCACGGCGAATCGACGCGCGACATGATCGACCGGCCGATGGAGTATCTCGGCAACGTCATGCTGCTGATCGTCGGCGGCAACGATACGACTCGCAATTCGATCTCGGGCGGTGTGCTCGGGTTGAACCGGTTCCCCGAGCAATATCAGAAGCTGCGCGACAATCCATCGCTGATCCCGAACTTCGTCGCCGAGACGATTCGCTGGCAAACGCCGCTGGCGCACATGCGGCGCACAACGGTGAAAGACACCGAAGTTCACGGCCACCGGATCCGCAAAGGGGAGAAGGTGGTGATGTGGTACATCTCGGGAAACCGCGACGCTGGCGTGTTCGATGATGCGGACCGTCTGGTGGTCGATCGGCCGAACGCGCGATCGCACGTGTCGTTCGGTTACGGAATCCACCGCTGCATGGGCAATCGTGTGGCCGAGATGCAACTGCGCGTGCTTTGGGAAGAGCTGCTGCCGCGCTTCAGCCTCATAGAGGTGGTCGGCGAGCCTGTGCGCGTGCGCTCGAATCTGATTCGCGGTTATCAGTCGTTGCCGGTTGTGCTGCACGCACACTGAGCACGCAGTTCTGCAAACGAAAGACCCTGTGAGGGACAACGGATGAGCGCGGCGCGCGAAGAACCGATCGAACGAGTGGTGGTAGCGAGCGACACGCAGGAAGCGCTGCTGCGCGGCATGGAACGTGCGGCGCGCATCCAGCAGATGACCGGCGCGTCCGTAACGGCGGTGCTCGTGCTGTACGACCCGGTTACCGAAATTCTGATCGAGCGCTACAACGCCGTCGTGTCGCAACGGGTGATCGACGATCTGGTGCGACACGAACGCGCAGAACTCGAGGCTGCGCTGGCGCCGCTGCGCGGCTCGATGACGCAACTCGACGTCGAGGTCGTGTTCGCGCGCCAGGCCGCATCCGCGTTCTGCGCCGCTGCGCGCGATCACAACGCGAGCCTCATCGTGAAACCGCTCGCCGCTTCTGCGCATATCGCCGATTTCCTGCACGCGCCGGTGGATTGGCAGTTGATGCGCGAAGCACCGTGTCCGGTGTTGTTCACGCGCGCGCAACCGTGGCCCACACCCGCGCGCGTACTTGCCACCGTCGATGTGAGTGACGCTGTTCACGACCAGTTGAACCTGGACATTCTGCGCATGGGCGCCGGAGTTGCTGCAACGGTGGGCGCGGAGTTCCACGTCGCCACGGTGATACCGGCGCTTGCGCCGTACGTACGCGTCTATGAGGTAGTGCCGGACTACTCGTCTACACAAGCGCAGTTGCGTGCAACGCGGCGGGCAGCGCTGGAGGCGCTATTGCAGTCGGGCAAAGTGGACGCGACCGCGCTCCATGTTGTCGAAGGTCGCCCTGCAGACGTCATCCGTGCGCTCGCCGCCGAATTGTCGGTCGGATTGACGGTGGTGGGTACCGCCGCCCGGACCGGCCTCAAGAAGCTGCTGATCGGCAACACGGCCGAATCGATCATCAGGGATCTGTCGACGGACTTGCTGACGATTCGCGCGCGGAAGCCGAGCAAAGCAAAGCGCAAATAGTTCGCTGAGCGTGATCACCACGGCCACAGAACGTGGCTTCAATCTCGTTTCGTCTCTCAGCTTTGCATTGCAAAGTACTTTCCGGTGAGCTAGATTGTCCGCCAGTTCGACATGGCACGTGCCGATGCCCAACTCCGGAAAGAACGCCAAAGAACGCTCTGAAGATCCGCTGCACACGCACGATCACGCCCTATCGCAGCTGCAGTACATCCGCAGCACGATGGACGGCGTAACGCGCTTCACCGCGGTTCCCGGCGCAGGAACGGCACTAATCGGAGTAACGGCGCTGGTGGCGGCGGCGCTCGCACAGATGCAAGCCACACGAGATGCGATGTTGCTGGTGTGGGTGGGCGAGGCGGTGGTTGCCGGCTGCATCGGCCTCGCCGCGATGGTCGTGAAGTCGCGCCGTGCGGGTGTCGATCTCGCGCGCGGCGCGGCCCGCAAGTTCGTGCTGGCGTTGATGCCATCCGCGATCTGCGCCGCGGCGGTGTCGTTGGCGCTGGCAATGCACGAACAAACGCTGCTGATTCCGGCGGTCTGGCTGACGGGCTACGGCTCCGCGGTGATTGCGGCGGGCACGCATTCGGTGCCGACGATTCCGATCATGGGCGCCGGCTTCGTCGCCGCGGGCCTCGCGGCTCTGTTCGTAGTTCCGGAACACCAGAACGCGCTGCTCGCACTTGCGTTCGGTGGCCTGCACATCGCCTTCGGCGCTCACATCGCGCGCCACCATGGCGGGTAAATCGAGAGAACCGTCGGTGTCTGGCGCGAAGCGGGGCGCGCGAGGCAACGCTAAGGGGAAGAAACCGGAGTTTAAGGCCGTGATCGGACATTTACGCGACGAAGGCGGTGCCGAGGTGTTCCGCCTCGTGAACGAGCGGGTACGCCTCGGCATTCTGAGCGCGCTTGCGGTAACGGAGTTCCTCAGCTTCGCCGATCTCAAACAGACGCTCGGCGTTACAGACGGAAATCTGAGCATTCACGCGCGAAAGCTCGAAGAGGCGGAGTTCATTTCCTGTGAGAAGACGTTCCAGGGTCGACGTCCGCTGACGCAATACACGCTCACGCCGAAAGGACGCGCGGCGTTCGAACGTTATCTCGGACATATGGAGGCATTGATTAAGGCGATGCGCAAACCGACATGAACGCACCAATCCATCTCGGCATCATCATGGACGGCAACCGGCGCTGGGCCACTCGCCGCGGCTTACCGGCGTCGTTGGGGCATCGCGCTGGCGTAACCGCTGCGCGCAAGATCGTCGAGTCGCTGCGGCGCCGGGAAATTCCGTTCGTCACGCTATACGCGTTCTCGTCCGACAACTGGCGCAGGTCATCCGACGAGGTCGGAGCGATTTTTGGTGTGCTCGATAGCTATCTGAGCGACGAGATCGACCTGCTCGTGGAGCAGCGTATTCGGGTGCAGGTGATCGGCCGGCGTGATCGGCTTCCCGCGCGAACGCGCCGGCTGGTTGAACTCGCGGAAAAGCGTACGGCTGCGGGCGACGCAATGCTGCTTCGGTTGGCAGTGGACTATTCGTCGCGCGATGCGATCGTCGCCGCGGCGCAGATGTATGCTGACAGGCCCGATCGGGATGCACCGCTCGACCGCGATGCGTTCACCCGGCTGCTGAGCGAGGCGGCGCGCTCGCAACACGCGCCCGACATCGACCTGATGATCCGCACCAGCGGCGAACAACGTTTGTCCGACTTCTGCCTGTGGGAATGCGCGTATGCAGAACTGTATTTCTGCGACGCACTCTGGCCCGACTTCAACGACGGCGCGTTGACGCTTGCGCTCGACGC
>CAZLDA010000416.1:0-4135 GCA_964557875.1 uncultured Pseudomonadales bacterium
GTGACCGCGATGCGCGTGGCGTCGAAGCGCGCGGTCGGCGATGCGGAGTTTCATGCGGCGGCCTCAGTCTCGGGCCATCAGGTTACCGAATGCTTCGATTGCCGCCAGCGCGCCAGCCATCCGCTGTTTATCGGTGTTTCCGTAGCGGTGATCGAGTTTGCCTTCGAGTAGCAGCGTTGCGGCGCCGTGCGCCAGTGACCACGCGGCAACGACGAGCGGCAGCGTGTCCTGCGCGCCGCGGCGCTTCGCGACTTCGGCGACGATCGAGGTTACGAATTCGAACGCAGCGTCGGCGCGTTCCTTGAGCGCTGCGTGCTTGTCGATCGCCACCAGTTCGGAGCGGAACATGATCTTGAAGTGCGCCTGATTGTGCACGGCAAAGGTGAGATAGGCGCCGCCGACGGCGTTCAGCCGGTCGACAGGGTCGGTGAGGGATTCCACGGCTTTCATCATGCCCTGGTGCAGCTTGATGAATCCGTCCATCGCGATGGCCGCGAGAATTCCCTCGCGATCGCGAAAGTGATGGTACGGCGCCTGGTGGCTGACACCCGCGCGGCGTGCCACTTCGCGCATGCTCAAAGCCGCGAGCCCCTCTTCCTTGATAAGGTCGAGGCTCGCGTCGAGAACGACGCGGCGCAGATCAGCTGACATGGCGCGCGATCCTCGCGTCCTGCCTTGACAATGTCAAGTAGTGTTACGAAACTACCCACCTGACAGTGTCAAGACCCGGACTGGGAAGGAGGATCGGCGATGCATTCGAACTCGTGCCCCTCTGCGCATGTGCGGTGGCCCGTGGCGAACTCGGCCTTTGGTGTGGTCGTTGCGATTGTGCTGTCTGCCGCGGTGGCGGGCCTGCTGTCCGGTTGTGGAGAGGCGCGTCCCAGCGAACTCGCGCCGCCGCCCGACCTTCGGCCGGTCGTTTCGGTAGTTGCCGTTGCCAGTGCCGTGGATGCCGGCGCGATCCGCGCCAGCGGCCTGGTTGGCTACAAGCGCGAGACGGAACTGTCCTTCAATGCGCCCGGGGTGATTCTGTCGCTGCAGGTCGATGCCGGTGACGTGGTCGTTCCCGGGCAACAGCTTGCGTCGCTGCGTCGCACCAGCGTCGGCTCCAATCCGACGGAAGCAACGCAGGCGCGCGAGAACGCGGAGCGCCTGCTCGCCCGCAATCAGGCGCTGTTCGAAAAAGGCTTCATATCGCAAACCGCGGTGGACGATGCGCGTCTGGCCGTTGAGCGTGCGCAGGAAAGTACGTTGCTCACGGCGCCGGCATCCGGTGTGGTGCTGCGGCGGCTGGCTGAACCCGCGCAGATGGTCAACGCGGGCACGCCTATCCTCGTGCTCGGTGAAACGGCGCAAGGCATGGTCGTGCGTGCAGCGGTGGCGTCGCGCGCGGCGGCTCGCGTCGACGTGGGCAGCGTTGCGACGGTGCAGATTGCCGGATTACCGCAACGGGCGGCCAAGGTCGTGCGGGTAGCGGCGAAGAGCGACGATGCGACCGGTGCGTTCGAAGTCGAAGTGCGCCCCGACGATCCTGTTGGGCTACGCAGCGGACAGGTTGCGCAGGTCGAGATTGTGGTAGCTGCTGCGCCCGATGCCGTAGTCGCGATGCTCGTGCCGACGTTGTCGTTGCTCGATGGCCGTGCCGATCAGGGCACCGTATTCGTAGTAGACGGCGACAACATCGCGCGCCGTCGCGCGGTGCAGACGTCCGGCATCGCCCGCGACGGCGTGCTCGTCGTGTCCGGCCTCGAAGTGGGCGAGCGGGTGGTGGCGGCCGGTGCCGCTTACGTCAGAGACGGCGAGCCGGTACGGATCGCGCAGCCCGGCTGATGGACGCGATCACGCGGTTCTTCGTCGATCGCTGGCAATTCACGCTGGTGATGTTCGCACTGCTGATCGCGCTTGGCGCCAGCTCGGTGCGCAACATCGCCAAATCGGAAGACCCGATCACCCGTTTCCCCGCGGTCGGTGTGGTGGTGCTGTTACCCGGCGCCGACGCCGAGCAGATCGAACGTCTCGTCGCGATTCCGATCGAGAATGCGCTGAATGGTCTCGAGGACGTTCGGCAGATTACTTCGGGCAGCCGCGCTGGTGTCGCGACCATCGGCGTCGAGTTCATCTACGGTTCAGATCCCGAAAAGAAATACGATGAGGTGGTGCGCGAGCTGAATGTCGTGCGGTCGAGCCTCCCTGACGGTGTCACGCTGGTGCGGGCGGATCGCCGTAACCCCGCGCAGACGAACGTCGTGCAGATGGCGCTGGTCAGCGAAACGGCGTCGTTTCGTCGTATGGAAGGTTATGCACGCGATCTGCGCGATGCGATCGAGCGTGCGCCCGGCGTGCAGCATTCCGAGATCTGGGGCGTGCCTGCGGCCGAAGTTCGAGTGGCGGCCGACCTCGACCGGCTCGCCGCGTACCGCTTGCCGCTCACGGCCGTTGCCGATGCGTTGACACGCGAAGGTCTCGATGCGCCGATCGGTGCAGTTGAATCAGGCGGCCGCCGATTCAACGTCGAGGCTACCGGTTCGTTCGACAGCCTCGACGAGATCCGCATCGTGGTATTGCGATCGGGCGAAGGTTCGGTGGTTACGGTGGGTGACGTTGCCGATGTCGCATGGTCGAACGACCAGCGCCGCCACATCACCCGCTTCAACGGCGAGCGCGCATTGTTCGTCACGGCGCGCGCGAAGCTCGGCGCTACCGTTTTCGACGTGATCGACGGCGTGCGAGCGCAGGTCGACGGGTTCGAACCGCGCTTGCCGCCGGAAATCCGGCTCGAACGTGGTTTCGATCAGGCGGTGACGGTGGAGCATCGACTCGGTTCGCTTGGCCGCGACTTCCTGATCGCGATAGGGCTCGTGCTACTGACGCTGCTGCCGCTCGGCTATCGCGCGTCGCTGGTCGTAATGGTGTCGATACCGCTGTCGTTGTCGATGGGTGTGGTCGCGCTGCAGTTCCTCGGCTACTCGTTGAATCAACTCTCGATCGCCGGGTTCGTGCTCGCACTCGGACTGCTGGTAGACGACTCGATCGTGGTTACCGAGAACATCGCGCGGCGTTTGCGCGAAGGGCTTGCGCCGCGCGATGCAGCGATCGCAGGCGTGTCCGAAATCAACATCGCCGTCGTGGGTTGCACCGCCACGCTCCTGCTCGCATTTGTACCGCTGATGTCGCTGCCGGAAGGCGCCGGTGACTTCATCCGCTCGTTGCCGGTCGCAGTGGTGTGCACCATCGCGTCGTCCTTGATCGTCTCGCTGACGATCGTGCCGTTCCTCGCGAGCCGCGCACTGCCGAGTTCCGGGGCTGGCCACACCAACGTCTTTCTCGATGTAGTGATGCGAGGCATTCACCGCATCTATCGGCCGGCGTTGCACGTAGCGCTCGGCTGGCCGCGCAGCACGGTTGCCGCCTCGTTGCTGGTCGTCGCGGCTACGCTGATGCTGGTGCCGAAGCTCGGCTTCAGTCTGTTCCCGGAGAACGACAGCCCCTACTTTCTGGTCGACATCGAGTTGCCGCAGGGCACTGCCGTCAGCGAAACCGATCGCGCGGTGCTGTTCGCCGATGGCGTGATCGCAGCGGAACCGCATTTCGTCTGGCGATTCGCGAACACCGGACGTGGCAATCCGCAGATCTACTACAACGTGATACCGGAAGAGCAGCAGTCGAACGTAGGCTCCATCTACGTGCGCTTCGATCACTGGGAAACGGTGTCGGGGCACGCCACGCTCGAGGCACTGCGCGCAAAACTGAAGACGTATCCGGGTGCGCGCTTCAACGTCCGGCGGTTCGAAAACGGTCCGCCGATCGAAGCGCCGATTGCGGTGCGTGTGCGCGGGCCCGATATTGCTGCGCTCACCGAAATTGCATCCGACGTAGAACGCATCGTGCGCGCCACACCGGGCACGCGCGACGTATCGAATCCGTTGGCGGCTCGGCTCGTCGATCTCGACATGAACATCGACAGTGCCGCGGCAAGTCTGCGCGGCGTTCCGGCCGGGGCGATAGACCAGACCCTGCGTATCGCCATTGGCGGTGTATCGGTGGCCGAGTTCCGCGATCCCGTCGGCGACTCGTATCCTGTGATCTTGCGTGCGCCGCGCGCCGACGTGATGTCGGTGAGCGATCTCGACCGGCT
>CAZLDA010000417.1:0-4131 GCA_964557875.1 uncultured Pseudomonadales bacterium
CAGTTCGGTCAGCCGATCGGTACCTTCCAGTTGATGCAGGGCAAGATCGCCGACATGTACACGACCATGAATGCGTGTCGCGCATACGTGTATTCGGTCGCTCGCGCGTGCGACGAGGGCCGTACGAGCCGATTCGACGCGGCAGGCTGCATCCTGTATGCGGCGGAAAAAGCGACATGGATGGCGCTCGAAGCGATGCAGGCGCTCGGCGGCAACGGCTACATCAACGATTTCCCGACCGGTCGCCTCGTGCGTGATGCCAAGCTGTACGAGATCGGCGCCGGAACCAGCGAAATTCGTCGGATGTTGATCGGCCGCGAACTGTTCGACGCGACGTCCTGAAGTCGGTTCCTGAGGTCGGTCTGCGGCACCATCCGACTCGCCCGTGTGCAACGACTTGGCTATAATCCGCGCGCCTCAACGCGCCTTCCGTTACACAGGCACCCTTTCACGGGCACTCACAGGAACAAGATTGTGAAGCAGTTGTTTGCCGTCATCGTGCTGTTCGCCGCGGGTTATGCTCTTGCGGACCGCGTCCCTCCGGGCACCAATGACGAGATCAGCGCGCGATTGAAGCCGGCCGGCCAGCTGTGCAAAGCCGGTGATCCCTGTGGCCAGGCGAGCGCCGCCGCGGCGGGAGGCGAAGCGCGCTCCGGCGAACAGGTGTACAACCAGTTCTGCTTTGCGTGTCACGCCACCGGCGTGGGTGGTGCGCCGAAGAAGGGACACCCTGACGACTGGACGCCGCGCCTCGCAAAAGGCAACGACGCGATTTGGAAAAGCGTCATCAGCGGCTTGAATGCGATGCCACCGAAGGGCACCTGCATGAACTGCAGCGACGACGAGCTGAAGGCCACCATCACCTTCATGTCGAAGTAGTCAGTAGTCCGCGGCGACGTCCCGAAAGGCCAATGCCTCGGTGACGTGAGCGGGTGCGATTCGATCCGCTCCAACCAGATCTGCAAGGGTGCGCGCCACTTTCAGCACGCGGTGAACGCCGCGCGCCGACAATCCCAACCGGTCCATCGCTCGCTCCACTAGCCGCCTCGAGGCGGTGTCGAGCTCGCAATACGCATCCACCTCCGGCGCCGTGAGTGCCGAGTTGAGCTTCGCTGCTCGCGTCAGCTGTGTCCGGCGTGCCGCTTCGATGCGTGCGCGAATGTCATGCGTGTCGGTCGATTTCGACGGCGCTGCGAACAGCACCTGGCTGTTCACGGCAGGCACCGATACGCGCAGGTCGATTCGGTCCAGCACCGGGCCGGACACACGATTGCGATAGCGGTTCTGCTGCTCGGGCGTGCAGATGCAGTCTGTCGACGTGCACGCGCGACCGGCCGGACATGGATTCATCGCAGCGACCAACTGAAAACGCGCCGGATAACACACGCTCACGTGCGCGCGCGATAGCTCGATGGCGCCCGACTCCAGCGGCTGCCGCAGCGATTCGAGTACGCGCCTGTCGAACTCCGGTAGCTCATCGAGAAACAACACACCGCGATGCGCCAGCGAGATTTCCCCGGGTTTGGGAATGCGCGAGCCGCCGCCGACCATCGCGGCAGCGGAAGCGGTGTGATGGGGCGCGCGCATCGGTCGCGCGCCGTGCAGGAACAGCGGATCGAAAGCGCCGCGCGCGGAATGAATGCGGACCACTTCGAGCGCGTCGCGCTCGTCGAGCGGCGGCAACAGACTGTTCAGCCGTTCCGCCAGCATCGTTTTGCCGGTGCCCGGTGGTCCGATCAACAAGAGATGGTGTGCGCCGGCCGCGGCAATTTCGAGTGCGCGTTTCGCGGCGAGTTGGCCCTTCACGTCCGCCAGTTCGAGCGGCGTCGGCGGCACGTGAGCCACATGCTCTGTCGATGTCCCGATCGCACTATCCGGCGAGTTCAGCAGCGCACACGCTTCATCGAGGTGCTGCACTGCGCGCACGTCGACACCGGATGCCAACGCCGCTTCATGCCGGTTCTGCAATGGCACGATGATGGCGTGGCCGGCTTGACCCGCTGCAATCGCGGCAGATAGAGCACCCCGAACCGGACGAATCTCGCCGTACAGCCCAAGCTCGCCGACGACCTCAAACCGGTGGAGGCGAGACGCGGGCAACTCGCCCGTGTGCGCGAGGATGCCGAGCGCTATGCCGAGATCGAAGCGCCCACCCTCCTTCGGCAGATCCGCCGGCGCGAGATTGACTGTGATTTTGCCCTTGGGGAACGCAAAGCGGCTCGCCTGAATGGCACCTTTAACGCGCTCACGCGCCTCGCGCACCGCAGTCTCGGGTAACCCCACCATCGCGAAGCCCGGCAGCCCGCCCGACAGCTGAGTCTCGATGACGACTTCGGGCGCGTCGATGCCGCGCTCCGCGCGCGAAACCACCGCTACGCGGACGGCGTCCGGCACTGTGGCGATCCTTTAATGCGATGCGGTGGGTTCCAGGGCGCTGATGCGCGCTTCGAGGCGCGCCACATCGCGCATCAGACGTTCGAGTTGTTGGCGTTGGCGATCGAAGTCTTCGCGCGGAACCAATTCGAGACGTCCGAGCGTGGCTTCGACGATGGGTGCGAGCCGGCTCTGCCAATCGGCGCCGGCGGGCAGCACGGCTGCCAGCGCGTCCGATAGTCGTGCGGTGAGCGTCTCGATGGCGTCCGACATCGGGTTTGGAGTGGCATTCGAGAAGGGGCCGTGGGCCATGATGATTCCCATGTGAGCGTTAGAAGGCATGGTAGCCAGGGCCTTCTCCGACCTCCAATAGGCGATCGCGTCTGCTCTTGCGAGCAATCTCTGCCAGATTTGCCCTGTTTCGGTGCGACGTGTGCCCGCACGGCCGATTCGATGCCCCGCGATGGGGCGAGCACGTCACCCTACACGCGCTTTCCCCATGGAAAACAGCCTGTTAGGGCTGTGGCACGAAATCTGCTCTCCTGCCTGCGTTCCTAGCCACCGTCCTGCGTTGCGCAGCGTGGGCGAACGACTCAACAGATTGCATCTTTAGGGGTATTCAAAATGAACAGAGTGATGAGACTGCTTTTTGGCGCGGCCTTGTTGGGCAGCGCGATTTCTGCCAGTGCGGCAGAGGTAGCCGCCAACGTGACGCTCGCGAGCGACTATCGATTCCGCGGAATTTCCCAATTGAACGGCGATTTTTCGCCGGCTATCCAGGGTGGTTTCGACTTCGCGACCGAAATGGGGTTCTACATTGGCAGCTGGGCATCCAACGTGAACCTGGGCAGTGGAGGTCAGATCGAGACGGACTACTACGGCGGATTCAAGGGCACATTCAACGAGGACGTCGGCTACGACATCGGTGTTCTGTACTACGGCTACCCGAAGGACAATACCACTGGCACGACGCTTGACTACACCGAGGTGTACGGCAGCTTGTCGTGGAAAGGCGCGAAGGTCGGGTTGAACTATTCGGACGACTATTTCGCCGAAAGCGGCAAGTTCTACTACTCGTACATCGACTATGGCTTCGACCCGATCGAAAACGTGACGCTGAGTTTCCACCTGGCCTACAACTCGTTTGACGAATCGCAGGCGGGGCTCGACGGCGATGACAACTACACTGACTGGAAAATCGCAGTATCGACGAAGCAGTTTGGTGTGAACTGGGGCATAGCGTATGTCGATACCAACCTCGATGACGATGAGAACTGCTATGGCAACAAGGACCTCTGCGCAGCAACGGCGGTGTTCTCGATTTCGAAGAGCCTCTAATTAGGGGAGAATCGCAGGTGCACGAACTTCCAAACGGCTTGCCGATGGCTTCGGTACTCAACGCGCGTCCGTGTACCTGCGGATCACCAAGGAGACATAAGTTATGAAACTCGTTACTGCAATCATAAAGCCGTTCAAGCTGGACGACGTGCGAGAGGCGCTTTCCGAAATCGGCGTACACGGAATGACCGTCACGGAAGTGAAAGGATTCGGACGACAGAAGGGTCACACCGAACTGTATCGAGGTGCGGAATACGTGGTCGACTTTCTGCCGAAGGTAAAAGTCGAAGTAGCCATCGACGACAGCGCGCTCGATCAATGTCTCGAAGCGATTACGAAGGCGGCCAACACCGGTAAGGTGGGCGACGGCAAGATCTTCGTCGCAACACTCGACGAAGTGGTGCGCATTCGCACTGGCGA
>CAZLDA010000418.1:0-3862 GCA_964557875.1 uncultured Pseudomonadales bacterium
GCAAAACGAAAGTGCTGCGCTACACGGTGATCCAGGACGCGGGCAAGGCGATTCATCCGGATTACGTCGAAGGCCAGTTCCAGGGCGCCGCGGCGCAAGGCATCGGCTGGGCGCTGAACGAAGAGTACATCTACGGCGCCGATGGTCGACTGCAGAACGCCGGCTTCCTCGACTACCGCATTCCGGTCTGTTCTGACCTGCCGTTCATCGATACGCAGATTCTCGAGATTCCGAATCCCGGGCATCCGTACGGTGTACGCGGCGTAGGCGAAACCTCGATCGTGCCGCCGTTGGCTGCAATCGCAAACGCGCTGTCGAACGCCGCGGGCGTGCGGATGACGCACATTCCGATGTCGCCGCCGCGAGTGTTGAAAGCGATCAAGAACGGACGTCGCTGACCGGCGCGCTGCGCTTCGAGGGATTCATCAGTGCAGGTCGAAGTGCAGCTATCGGCGTCGCTCCGCGAGTTCACCGGCGGAGCGGCGACCGTCAGCGTCGAAGCGGTCACCATCCGCGAACTGTTACGCAAACTCGTCGAGCGCTTTCCGCGCATGCAGAAGCGCATCGACGAGGGTGTAGCCGTTTCGATCAACGGCGAGATCTACCGCGACGATCGCAACCAACAGATTCCCGAAGGCGCTGAAATTTTTCTGCTGCCGAGAATTCAGGGCGGCTGACTAGTCGCTCGGAATGAACGAGAACTCCAAACGGTTGTTCCGTTCCGCGATGCGGTTCCAATCGCCGGCGCGGCTGATGTCGTTCGGGGCCCGCACCTGCGCCAGCGAATGGGCGCGATCGTGCGCGACCAGTTGCACGGCGATGCCCGATCCTTTTACGAGTGGTGAACGCTCCATGAATTCCGCGAACCCGACCGATTGCCGGTCGGCGAGGAACGAGGAGCTATCAAGCGGATGTCCTACCAGCGTGCATACGTCCAGCGCGGCGTCAGGATCTGCCAGTCGATAGCCGCTGCTTTCGTCGCCGACGAGGCAGAACTCGCCGAGGTGCGACTCGATGCGAACGCGGCCTTTGAAGTCGAGCACGACGAGGCGTTCCAGCAGATCGCGAATCTCCGCGGCGCGGGTGTCGTCGAACGGCAACTCGTCGAACGGAATTCCCCCGTGCTGATTCAGCGCCCATTGCAGCGCATCGAGGCCTTTGAAGTAGCGCGCCTGCGCGCGCGTTGTCTCGGTGTGTAGTGCCACCTCGAGGTCGCCGACTTGCGCGGCTTGCCCAGAGCCGGCGGGCGGCGGTGCCATCGTGCCTTCAATGCGCCGGTCGTATTGCCACGCCAGCACCGCGACGATGAACGTCGTTGCGGCGAAGAACGTGGTAAGCAGCGTCCATTGGCCCTGCGGCGGCGCCGGCGCGAACGACACGGGCGGCGCGGGTTCGGCGGGTGGTCGTTCGGTTCGTTGCGCCTCGATGACCTCGGCAGCAACCTGGCGCGCAATCCGGTCGCGTTCGTTGCGCAGGTCTGCACGCAGCGCCGCTTGATCTTCCATGATGCGGCCGACGAGCGCCGCGAGTTCGATGCCGCCGGGCGTATCTGCGCGACCCTCGCCGTCGTATGCGGGATCGGTGGCGCGGCGTTGCGGCGCGTCCGGTGCAGGTAATGCGACAACCCGTTTGTCTTTCACCAACCCGAGGTTCAGCAACATGTCGAACAGCACGTGTGGTTGCACGTTCTTCGGCAACACGCCGAGGCCGCCGAGTGCGCGCGCCTGACCGACGTACACCTCGCCTTCCTTGGTCGTGTACATCATCACGGGAATCATGGCGGTGCGCGGATTGCGCTTGATCGCAGCGAGCGCCTCCAGCCCATCCATGCCGGGCATGACGTGGTCCATGAAGATCACGTCGACGCTGTGATGCTCGAGAAATTCGAGTGCTTCTTCCCCTGAAGCCGCAAGCTCAACGACCAGTTCGTGCTCTTCCAGCTGACTCTTGAGCGCGATCTGGGCCGTTCTCGAATCGTCGACCACGAGTGCGTGTTTGATGGACATCGTGCGCCCTGCGCGATGGTACGGCTCGGTGTCCATTGTCGACCCAAATCGGTCCGATTTTTGCGCAATCACTCATGCCTGCCGCGATTGGTCCTACGCAAAGCGGTGAAGCGCTTCACAGAGACGACCAAAGGAGGCTGGGTATCCTCCCGTTGGGACAAGCTACGGGGCCAGATGATGAACAAGACCGCGACGATTCGCGGCGTATGGCACGGGAGAGCCTACCGCATGAACTTCGAAGACCACCCTGCACTGGGCGACGACGATGTCGTGATGGTGCTTGCCGAACTCGACTCGTCGGGCGAGGTGGCGCGACAGACGCGCTGCGCCGTTCCGCGACGCGCCGGAACCCGGTATCAGAAGTTGCGCGACAACGAACTGATCGAAACGTTGCTGCACGAGTTCGTGATGGATACCAGCGACACCGTTTGACTCAGGCGGGCCGCTGGAATGTCGATCGGTTGCGCCATTGTGAAATTGTTGGGATGAGGAAAACGGCGCCCACAACGGCGCCGGCCCAACCTTTTCCACGAAGATCGACCTGCTTCCAGATCACCGTGCCGATGGCGACCTGCAGGAAATAGACGGCGGCCCACGGCCACCAGCGGCGCATTTTCCAGAATCCCTACGCGCCGGCTGCATATATCGCCCAATGCAGCCGACGCGCCTTGTAGTAAATGCGTCGCTCTTGTCGAATGTGGACCCTGCCGAGCGACTAGCTGTGTCATCACCACAAGGAGCGCGCCATGCGTTTTGCCTGTTTGGTCTATTTCGATCCCAAAACCATGTTCGGCCAGAGCGCCGAGGCGAATGCGGTATTGGCGGAGACCGGCCCGTACAACGCGGAAATCACCGCGAGCGGTAACCGGCTGTCGGGCGAAGCGCTGGTGTTGCCGAACGAGGCGGTGACGGTGCGTGTGCGCAACGGAAAGATGTCAGCCACCGATGGCCCGTTCATGGAGACGAAGGAAGTGCTCGGCGGCTTCATCATGATCGAAGCGCGCGACGTCGACGAAGCCAAACAGATCGCAGCGAAGAATCCGATGGCACGATTGGGCTCGATAGAAGTGCGTCCGGTGGTCGATTTCAGTAAGCCGCGCCCGACGCTGTAGAAGGTCGTGCGTCTCGTCGGTATAGACCCGGCGTGGAAGCCGGAGACCCACGGCTCCGCGGTGGCGGTGGGGCGATTGAGCGGCAACACGCTCGATGTCGAGCAGGTCCACGGCGCGCTCTTCGGGCTGTCGTGCCTGGCAGAAACCATTCTGGCGACGGAACCCGACGGTATTGCGATCGATGGTCCATTGATCATCGAAAATGAAACCGGACGTCGCGAGTGCGAGAACGCGCTTTCGAAGGTGTATGCGCGCAGGCACGCGGGTTGCCACACCTCGAACAAAACGTTGTATCCGGGAGCCGCGGTGGTTGCGTTGTCGCGGCGGTTGCACAACGCGGGCTATCGGCATCTCGGTGGCGCAAGCACCGATCGATTCCAGATCGAGATCTATCCGCATCCGGCGTTGATCGAGATCTTCGACCTGCCGCGGCGGCTGCTCTACAAGAAAGGTAACGTCGATGCGAAGAGAGGCGGGCAGGTGGTGCTGGCGTCGCTGCTCCGATCGCTCGAGCAATCGAACGTGCTCGCGTTGAAGATCCCGGTTTCGTTCGCGGGCCACTTGGATCAGCGCACGATCATGCAGCTACGGGGCGGTGCGTTGAAGGCGAACGAAGACGCGCTCGATTCCCTGATATGCCTGTACGTGTGCGGTTTGTACGCGATCGGCGCCTCGATGCAGATCTTCGGCGACACCGTCAACGGCTACGTCGTCGTGCCGGCGAGGCGCGCCGTGTAACCAATA
>CAZLDA010000418.1:3872-4128 GCA_964557875.1 uncultured Pseudomonadales bacterium
GGCGTCTTCAAACCGCGTCGGATCGAGTTCGATAACGCGCGCGCGAATTCGCGCAGACCGGCGCGCACGGAAGTGCGTTCGAGCGGTTCCGTGCGCCGATCGCCGCGCAGAAATCCCAGTACACCGTCCGTACTCACGCGCTGGCGCGTAGTGTCGATCGAGCGGTAGCGGACGCGCAGGTCCGGTCCGATCACGAACACGGCCGGAACGGCAATGCCGCCCATTTCGCGCGGGTTGTACAGGTCCCACGCCCGCA
>CAZLDA010000419.1:0-2429 GCA_964557875.1 uncultured Pseudomonadales bacterium
GCACTAGCCCTTTTCGGCGCCTTGGACTCGCTTGGAAGTCATTTTCGCGAGTTCGTCGCGATCGCTGCCGCTATTGATCCAGCGCGCGTAGGTCGACAAAAGGACGCTTAGCGAATGCCCGAGTTGCTGAGCGATCAGCGCCGGCGCGACGCCCGCCGACAATGCTGCAGACGCGTATGTATGACGCCACGGATATGGCCCCGTTCGAGCGCGTACTTTGGCTCCCTTATGCGCTTTCCGGAAGGAACGGTTCAAGTGATAGCCGCTCTGATACGCATCTCCATACTGGTTACGAAAGATCTCGCCGCCGCGAATCGGTCGAGGCATGCCGCGAAGCACTTTGACGACGTCGTCTAGAACAATGACTCGACGCGGTGTATCGGTTTTGGTTCCTTTGAGTTCTCCCCTGACGCGCGCCTGATGCACATACAGTGTCTCGCCGGTGAAGTCCTCCCACGTCAACGCGAGTAGCTCTCCCGTACGCATGCCGGTTCCGAACGCGACCGTGAAATACTCGAATGATGGCGACGAACCATGGGCACGCAACCACTTGAGCAACGCATCGCGCTCTTCTGGCGAGTAAGGGTCTGGCTCCGTGCGGGATTTCCGTCGTTGCGCCGTCAATCCGATCGCTGGACTGAGCGACGCGTAACCGCGCGCGACCGCGTAGCGGAACATCTGGCGCAGTGGGATGAGCGCGTTCGATCGAGTTTTCCGCCCCGGCCAGGTGATCGCATCGTCCAGCGCGACCAGTTCGGCGAGAGTGATTGACGCAACGTCGCGACCGCGCAGCGCTTTCCAATAGATGTTCAGCGCGTCGCGATAGCTGTTGCGTGTGCTCAGCTCGAGTTCGGCGGAGTCCAGATACGCTTGAGCCACTTGTTCGAAGGGATGGAAGCCGACCTCGGCCTCTTGTAAGCCGTATTTTCGCGCCCTGATCCGCTCACGACGGATCCGGATCGCATCGGCTACACCAGTCCGAGTCGCTTTGAGATCGAGGGTTTCCTCATAGCGCTTGCCGTGGACGGTGTAGCGGATCTGGATGTGTCCGCGCTTTGGACGAATGCCTTTTGGGTAATCCATGCATCGACCTCAGGCCAATTGATCATCACGCGGCCATCGACAACTGCCCAATGATGTCCGCGCTGCCAATGGCGCGCGATCTTCGATCGAATTTGGCCCTTTGTCCATCCGAAGGCACGACAGGCCGCTGGGAGAGTCACCCAACTATTCCCTATCGATGTCTTTTCTGCGGGGTTCACTTTGATCGCAAGCCAGTACGCGCCGACGCCGTATTTCTGATCGTGCGTGGATTCTGTTCGCTGCCTTTGATCGAAAGAAGTCCAAATCACAACATGTCCGTGCGGGATTTTTGGCGGCACCGAATAGCGCCCGTGCATGCCTTAGCCGATTTGGCCGAGTTCGGTCGCACGTGATGGCCGATGACGCCGAGATTCTGATCGACAATGTAGAGGTGACAGACGGGTGCGCTGAGGCGCGATGGAGGTCCTTGGATGCCGCAAGATTACTCGGGGTCCCCAGATGCGCACTGGAATAAATCACAGCAAGCCGTGATGTGGTTCTTTGCAGACCCGATGGGCACTCGGACGCTAAGGTTGGTGTAAGGCAGATACTGTCGAGGGCAGCATCTGACGGAATCGCGCCATTGATGATCGGTTAGCGTGCGTCGTCAGATTCGCACAAGGCATGCGCGATCTCAATCATCAACTGAAACAGCTGTGTCAGCGCAACTGCGATGGCAGCTTTGCGACGCAGCACGATCGTGAGCGGGTACTGACGCTCATCGCAGATCAGCTGCATGCGCTCGGCTTCCGTGGAATGGGTGTCGGGTCGCTCAAACCCAAGCACGTCGATGCGCTTGTCGATCATTGGCAACGCGCCGAGCTATCGATCGGAACCGTCAAGAATCGGCTTGCGACGCTGCGTTGGTGGGCCGAAAAGGTGGATCGCCAGAACGTCATTGCACGCTCGAACGCTCACTACGGTGTGCCGGATCGGGTGTTCAGCAATGGGATCTCGAAGGCGAGACGCGTGGATCCGACTGACCTGGCTCAGATCAACGATCCCTACGTCCGAATGAGTCTCGAACTTCAACAAGCGTTCGGGTTACGTCGCGAGGAAGCGATTAAGTTCAGCCCCACCTTCGCCGACGGCGGCGATCGCGTGACGTTGAAGGACAGCTGGACCAAGGGCGGTAAGGCACGGGTGATTCCACTTCGTACCGATGTGCAACGCGCGGTACTCGACCGTGCCCATCGGCTCGCCGGTCGCGGCTCGTTGATCCCACCGCACCGCGACTATCGACAACAACTGCGCATCTACGAACGTCAAACGAATGCGGCGGGTCTGTCGAAGTTGCACGGCCTGCGGCATGCCTACGCGCAAGCGCGATTCGAGGAATTGACCGG
>CAZLDA010000419.1:2439-4121 GCA_964557875.1 uncultured Pseudomonadales bacterium
GCCCTGCGCATACGGATTTGACAGTTGCCCAGCTGACCGCGGACCGAGAGGCTCGCATGATGATCAGCCGCGAGCTCGGTCATGAGCGCGAGCAGATCACCACGGTTTATCTGGGGCGTTGATCCTGGTCGAACCCGGACAGGACGGATCAGCAGCGACGGGCGATTCATCCTTGCGTCCCGAGACCCTCGCACTCGATGCGTTGATGGAAGCGACGGTCACGCGCGTTCACGGTGAACCGGTTGCTCACGACGCGATGCTGTTTGTCGGCAATCGGCATGAGGCCATCCCCGACGTTGTGATTCAGGATCCGACCCTCGAGCCGGTCGACAAGCTCGTCTGGATGGTGGTCAAACGACACGCAAGAGGGGCGGGCAGCTCAAATTTCCCTAGTTACGCGGAGATCTGCCAGAAAGCGAACATCGCCTCCAAGACGACCGTCGTACGCTGTGTTGCGATACTGCGAATCGCCCGCTGGCTCACCCTGTGCGCGCGTCTACGTGAGCCGTGTGGACGATTTCGGCGCAACATCTATGCGTTGCACGATGATCCCTTACCGTTGACGGACACGCTGCATCTCGATCCGCAGTACCTGCAATTCCTCGAGGCGTCGCTGACGCATCCACACGCTCGCGTGCGTGCGGTTGCGCAGGACATGCGCGCGGCGGCCAACCTCTACAACGCAAGGCAAGCCGAAGTCGGGGAACGCTTCCGCCAAAACTCGAAAACGTCGAAATTTGTGACGTTACAGAATCTGCAACACCGTAGTAGTAGTTCTTTATGTATACGAGAGAAGACAACTACTACTACAGGTATTCCAGATTCTGTAACGCTGACGACGGACGAGCACGGCGGACCGCTGACGTATCCGAATCGTTTTTCGGCGAATCAATGCGATCTGGCAGCCCGGCAGCTGGCTGCGGTACCTGCGGAGCTACGCCAACGCATCTTGGATGAAACCGAAGGACGCATTCGCGCCGAGCGCCGCGGCATGTCTGCGGTGTACGACGATCTGCGCTTCCTCGCATCGTTGTGCCGCGCGGCGTTGAACGGGGAGTTTCAGGCGAATCTAGGTCTCAATGTCGAGGCGGAGCGGGAAGCGCGAGTAGCGGAGCGCAACCGTCCGATCGTGCCTCCAGTGGACACGCCTCTTGATCGCGCCGCGTCGATTGCGACTGCCCAATCGTCACTCGCCGAACTGCGCGCAGTTCTCGGGATGTCCAATCGTCGGAATGGGTGCGACGACTCCACTAGTGAGTCGTAACAGATTCTGTAACGACTGAGTCAAGGCGCGCGTCTTTTTTTCCTGTTGATGGGGCGCGAGCGACGGTCACCCATCGTTCCCCAGAGCTTTGGATCGAGCGCGTAACAAAATCTGTAACGGTCGACGCGTGGGCTCACTGAGCCCACTCGCTCCTGAGACTCGATGTCAGTGCCGCGGCCGCTCAATACGCGTACACAATTGCCCACGGTTCGTGCTGGACCACGGACGCGACTGGCACGCGGCGAGTTCGCGAGAACTGGCGAGCCGAGAACCGATGTGGCGGAGCGCACATCACATGCGCGCAGCCGCGACAGCAGAAACATGCAACGTGGTTAGAGCTGAGCGACGCACCGAAGGCGCAGTAACGACTTGAAGAAGGGGGGCGTGCCGGGCGAACGCCCGGTGCGATCCGTGCGAC
>CAZLDA010000420.1:0-2468 GCA_964557875.1 uncultured Pseudomonadales bacterium
GCCGGTTGGCTGTTCCAGGTCACCGTGCCTTCGTCGAAGGCCGCCGCCAGACGCTGAACGGTCAGCGCCAGACTGAAAGGATTGCTGGTCGTCAGGTCGACGAAGAGCCGCAGCGTCGCCTTGCTCACCTCGAGGCCGGGAAGCTCGAATCCTAGCAGCCCGCGTTCGACTTCTACGCCCGATCCACCGGTGTATGTTCCCACCGCAACGGTGCTGGCGGCCCCGAAGTTGACGTCGGCGTCCTTCGAATCGACGTAGCTCCGTCGGCATAGGGATGGTACCGAATGTCTCGAACGACACCGCGGGTCGGGCGGACAGCACCTCGATCAGCGGACGCACGATCATCTCGAGGTCGTGTGCGTGACCTCGAGAGCCCATGTAGCCGATCACCGGTTTCTTCGGACTCGGTCGAATCCAGACGCTTTGTTCCAAGTATGGTGCGTACATGCCACTGAACACGCGTTGAGTGGGAAAGTAGCCCGCCAGGGTTTCGCGCAGATGAGTAGTCGACGCATAGATCAGGTCCGCGGAAGAGAGAAGGCGGCGGCGCGCGTCGAGCACGGATGCGCTGCCGTGTTTCTTCAGCACGTCTGCTCCAAGGGCGTTGGGCAGATTCAAGAGGTCGTCATCGATGTGATAGATGCAGGGGATTTTCCGCTGGGCGGCGACATCTCTGAACGCAAGACCGCTGACATCACCGTACCGGGAGAGCACGAGTATCGTGGGTTGGAGTTCATCAAAAACGCGTCGTGCGAGGTCCTCGACCCCTGCGTTCCGGCTGGCCTGTTCGGCAACGCGCGCTTCGGACAAAACAGTGGCATCCACCTTGCCATCCTTGTGGAGTTGCTGGAAAGCAAAATGAAAGCTGATGAAGTAGGTTGCGTTCAGATGCTCGGTGAGCAAAAGAACTCGAACGTCCGGGCTCCTCTTCGAGTCGAGCCGGACGTCGTAACGGATGCTCACTGCGTAGCTCGTTCCTGAGCCGCGTTCTTCGAACGTTCGTGCGCTTTGATTGCGGCCTGGCGGCGGCGCTTCGCTATGTAAACCGATTTGTGCTTTTCGAATCCGATGCGCCGGTCCGTAATGGAGTTCCATCGATCCAACAAAGGCCGCAGCGGCCGCGGGACTCTGCCGCGGTATCGCAGGTCGCGCAGAACCGTCGGACGAAAATAGCCCAGGCGGACTTCTTCGGAGATTTCTCGCCATTTGAGCGATCCGTCCGCCAGCATCAATTGCACCTCCTGGAGCCACAGATCGCCGTGCTTGTTCAGCGGCGATACCCACGGCTGAGTGAACATGTCGGTGTAGTGGATCAGCCGCGTCGATGCATCGTAGTGCTCCAGACTGTTCCACTCGAATGGAACTCCGTACTTGATCTCTGTCTCGTCGAGAATGCACAAATCGTGCATGAGTCCATCGTAGTCGTAGCGACACTCATCGAGACCGTCGACGATTCGATCGATATCCCAGTCGACGCGTTCGCAGTCGATGAGCATCACAGCGCACTGCTTCTTTCTTTGCTTCGGCGCGCCGACTTTCGCGGTTGTCTTTTCCTGGTGTTTGACTTCTTCCTGGATGATCACCTTTGCGCCATCGAACGGAATGTTCCAGAGTTCGGCGAGGTCGCTGAACACCAGCATGTCCGCATCCATATAGATCGCCTTGCCTTTGTACCCGCAGAGCTTCGGGATGCAGAACCGGCTGAAGGAGAAACCGGTACGCTGGCCTTGTCGCGGATCTTTCGGCTCGCGAACCGGAAGATCGATCATCGGAATGACTTCGACGGGGTGCGCGGTGTGGCGTTTGATCGAATGCTCCAGCACGCGCACGGCCAACGCCTGGGATCTATCGGAGCCGACGAATACTCGCATTGTTTCCATGAAACTCTCTTTAATCGGTCGAACGGGCGCGGTTGCTGCCCGCGTGAAATTCTCGAACGGATTACCATCGGCAAAGATTCGTCGTAAAAACGTCTCTTGTCGAGCAAGGGTCTTTTGCCTTTCGTCGACATCTGAGTTCGCGATGCGCGTGATCGTCGCTTCCCATTGCTCCTGGCTGTGGAGTATTTCGAGTGGTTCGTAGTTGGCCAGCGACATACCGAATCCGACAACGCTGACAGGTACTCCGGCAAATGCCGCATCCACCGCTACCGTAGACGGAGAGGTGATCACGGCGTCGAGCATTGGCAGGAGTTGTCGTGCGGTGATCTGCTTCGATCCGGGCGCGGCCGGGTCGAGAATGACAATGTTTGGGGCCGAGGGCCGCTCGCCACGATAGCGATCCGTTAGCCACATCCCAGCCTGGTGTGGTCGAACGACGAACCCCACTTCCGGGAATCGTAAAGCGCAATGCTGCAGCGCGGCGAGGAAGCTAGAACGATACCGGTCCGAGTAGCGTGTCCAATGCAGGTTTTCGAACACACCGATATTGGTTCGATGGCGTTCCAGCTCCGGCATGCGCTGCACTCG
>CAZLDA010000420.1:2512-4115 GCA_964557875.1 uncultured Pseudomonadales bacterium
ACATTTCGAGGCGTTTTCGGGCGATATCTGCGGATGCAGGGTTTCCGCACCGCCCCATGTCAGAATCCGCGACGACGCGAATTCAATCTTGTCGATTCGTTGATTGTCATCGGAGTAGGTGATGCCGATATTCTCGAATCCGTGTTGGAGCGTGACGGTTGTTACGCCGAGGCGATTCGCCATTAGAGTGATGTCGTGCGCGAGCTTATGCGGGCGCAGATTCGATTCCGACGCGGTCACCAACACCGCGACGGCGCCGACCAAAGCTTCCAGCGATGGCAGCACTTCGTGGCTGACCAGATGGCGTGAGACGTCGTCCGGAAGCTGTTCCCAAACATGTGGATACTGTTCGGCCAGCGCGACGTCGACGAGTATCAACACATCGCGAACCGGCAGCGATTGCTCGATGAACGAAAGGAGGATCTCCAGGTCGCCGACCAGACCCAGGTAGAATGCGAACGCTCCGGCCTTTGGCAACGACGGTTGCACGCTGACGAGGCCAGAGAGAAGTTGCTGCCAACTCCGCAAGATCGCGTGATCACTGTATTGAGAATCGAGAACCGCGCGTGCAGCAGCCAAATGTGCTTGTACCAGCGATGGCTCCGTCAGATAGCGCCGGATACTCCCGAGCCAATCATCGAACAAGATGCAGTTCCGCAGCGGTTCGTATGCGGGGGTGAATGTCGCGACCACGGGGACGCCAAGGCTCAGCGCCATCACCGCGCGATTGGCCGATTTGCAGAGACTGAACTCTTCCTGGCTGTTTGGCAGTAGCACCAGGTCACTGGATGCAATCAGATCGAATACTGCACTCGGATCCCACTCCAGGTAGTGCGTCTTCAGATCGAATGGTGCAATTGCGTCGTCGAACTTCTCCCTGTTGTTGCTGACTACCAACAGCTCGACTTCCATTTCGCGCGCCAGCTGTTCCAGCGCTGGACGAACCAAACGCAGATCCAGCATACCGAAGTTGGCATGGGTCGCGCCGTGATTGCCGAACCAGAGGATTCGCTTGGTCGAACCGACCCGCCGGCCCGCACGCGTGTCAATGCCAGAACCAGCGGAGGCGGAGTCTCTAACATGTGTGATGGTGCGAGATGCGTATCGCCCCAACATACTGGGCAGGTCCGTGACGAACTCGCGTCGTCCCTTGACGTTGATCGCGGAGATCGCCTCTCGTACGGGTAATCGACGAGCCTTGCTGCTGCGCTCGAGCATGGCCTTCAGATCGGCCGCAGTTTCTATGCCGTCAGGAATACAGACCACTTGCACGCGATCACCGACATGCCTGCCAATGATCGAGGCGAGCATTTCCGAAGTGGTCGTTATGGCGGCTGCGCACCTGCTCATCTCGAGGAAGATGCGCGCGGGCTCGATCGTCTTCACGGATCTATAGGTGTCCACGAAGATGTTGTCGCAGAGATCGAGAACAACCGCGACACCGATCCGATTCGCGTGCTGCATCAACAGAAGATCGTAGAACGTATAGCTCTTTACGTTGACGATCGCGGCAAGGTCGGCCCAATCGATTCTGGCGCGCCCGTCATAGAGGTCGCAGGTCCAGTCGGATTGCTCGAGCAGCAGCGCCGGCTTGAGCCCGCGG
>CAZLDA010000421.1:0-4110 GCA_964557875.1 uncultured Pseudomonadales bacterium
CTCGATCGAACAGAAGTCGACGTCGCACAACCCTCGTTCCACCGTCGGGACGATTACGGAAATCTACGACTACCTGCGCCTGCTGTTCGCGCGTGTCGGCGAACCGCGCTGCCCGAATCACGGTCAACCGCTCACGGCGCAGACCGTGAGCCAGATGGTGGATCAGGTGCTCGCCTTGCCGGGCGACGCACGCATCATGGTGCTGGCACCGGTGGTCTCCGATCGCAAAGGCGAACACCAGCACGTGTTCCGGGAGCTGGTCGCCAACGGTTTCATCCGGGCGCGGGTCGACGGCATCGTAACCGACCTCGACCATCCGCCAACCCTCGACAAGAAGAAGAAGCACACGATCGAGGCTGTCATCGATCGACTGCGTGTGCGCGACGACGCGCAGCAGCGGCTCGCCGAGTCGTTCGAAACCGCCATCTCGCTCGCGGACGGAGTCGCAAAGGTGTCGTTCATCGACGACGACAAGGCCAACGACATGGTCTTCTCGGCACGGTTCGCCTGTCCGCATTGCGGCTACAGCATCAACGAACTCGAACCGCGCATGTTCTCGTTCAACAACCCCGCCGGTGCGTGCCCCGAGTGCGACGGGTTGGGCGTCAAGCAGTTCTTCGACGCCGATCTCGTGGTGGCCGACCCCGACCTTTCGTTAGCGGAAGGCGCCATCCGCGGCTGGGATCGGCGCAACGTCTACTACTTCCACATGCTCGCGTCGCTGGCAAAGCACTATGAGTTCGACGTCGAAGCGCCTTTCGGCACTCTAAAGAAGAAGCAGCGCGACGCGATTCTGAACGGCAGCGGCCAGGAGCGGATCGACTTCAGCTACGTGAACGATCGCGGCGACGTGATTCAGCGCAGGCACCGATTCGAGGGCGTCGTACCGAACATGGAGCGGCGCTATCGTGAAACCGATTCAACGATGGTGCGCGAGAATCTCGCCCGATACCTGACGGTACGCGAGTGTCCAGCGTGCGGCGGCACGCGCCTGAAGGAAGAATCGCGCAACGTATTCATTGGCGAAACCACACTGCCCGACCTCACCGATCGCTCCGTAGAAAGCGCGTTTGGTTATTTCTCATCGCTCGAACTCGAGGGCCGGCGCGGCGAAATCGCCGCTAAAATTCTCAAGGAGATCTGCGCACGATTGCAGTTCCTCAACGACGTCGGCCTGAACTACCTGACGCTGAATCGCAGCGCCGACACGTTGTCGGGCGGCGAAGCCCAGCGCATCCGTCTTGCGAGCCAGATTGGCGCGGGGCTCGTTGGTGTGATGTACATCCTCGACGAGCCGTCGATCGGCCTGCACCAGCGCGACAACGCACGGCTGTTACGCACGCTCGTGCACCTGCGCGATCTCGGCAACACGGTGATCGTGGTGGAGCACGACGAAGAAGCGATTCGCCGCGCTGATCACATCATCGACATCGGACCTGGCGCTGGCGTGCACGGTGGCGAGGTGGTCGCGCAAGGTAAGCTGGCGGATATCGTGAAATCGAAGCGCTCGATCACCGGGCAGTATTTGTCCGGCAAGCAGAAGATCGAAGTGCCGAAGACACGTCGCGTGGCGGATCCGGCGAAGGTGATTCGTGTGCGCGGCGCGCGCGGCAACAACCTGAAGAACCTCACCGTCGAAATTCCGTTCGGCTTGTTCACATGCGTTACCGGCGTGTCCGGTTCCGGAAAATCGACTTTGATCAACCACACGCTGATGCCCGTAGCTGCGCGCGTGCTGAACAAGGCGACTACGCCGACTGCGGCGGTGCACGACGGCATCGACGGATTGAACCTCGTCGACAAGGTCGTAGACATCGACCAGAGCCCCATCGGTCGCACGCCACGCTCGAATCCCGCCACGTACACCGGGTTGTTCACGCCGATTCGCGAGCTGTTCGCGCAAACGCAGGAAGCGCGCAGCCGCGGCTATCAAGCAGGCCGTTTCAGCTTCAACGTGAAAGGCGGCCGCTGCGAAGCGTGTCAGGGCGACGGTCTGATCAAAGTCGAAATGCACTTTCTTCCCGACATCTACGTGCCGTGCGATGTGTGCAAAAGCAAACGCTACAACCGCGAAACGCTCGATGTGCGCTACAAGGACAAGAACATCAGCGAAGTGCTGGAGATGACGATCGAGGAAGCGCGCGAATTCTTCGATGCCGTGCCGATGCTCGCACGCAGATTGCAGACGCTCGTCGATGTCGGTCTCTCGTATATCCGGCTCGGGCAGAGCGCGACGACGCTATCGGGGGGCGAAGCACAACGCGTGAAGTTGTCGCGCGAGCTCGGTAAACGCGACACGGGGCAGACGCTCTACATCCTCGACGAGCCCACCACGGGGCTGCACTTTCATGACATCAAGCAACTGCTCGAAGTGCTGCATCGACTGCGCGACGACGGCAACACGATCGTCGTCATCGAACATAACCTCGACGTGATCAAAACCGCGGACTGGATCATCGATCTCGGCCCCGAGGGCGGTGGTGGCGGCGGCGAGATCATTGCGACGGGAACGCCGGAGCAACTCGCAAAGCACAAGAAGTCGTATACGGGGAAGTTCCTCAAGGAAATGTTGTAGCGGCGTTGCCGCTCAGCGCGCGTACAGTCGCACGTTGGCGAACTTCGGTGCGCGGTACCAGAAGTCGATCTTGCGGATGACATGGTCCTTCCCTGTCACGGGAATCTCGGCGGTGAAGCTCGCGTGCTGCAGCACCTTCTTCTTCAGATCGACGGATTGCTTGCCGCCGTGCGCGTAAGTGATGACGACCCGATCAAGCCTGACGATCCCGCCGTCGGCCTGCAGCCGCAGACTCACGAACGGTCCGCGCGCAGACGGCAAACGCAGCTCTTCGTGCTTCGATGCCGTGGCGTCCGCAGGTGTTGCGGCCACGGACGTCGACCCGAGCAGGTGCCACACTACGTCGGCAGCAACCGTGCCGGCGCCGAGAAGCATCACAAAGAACGCGGTCGGAATGAATCGTTGTACGCGCAATTCGATGGCTATCCGTTCGATCGTTCGCGGCTATCTTACGCGACCATCGACGGATTCGTTGTGTCGCTCCGTCTCAGTTCAGCGAGTCGGCAAACCCCTTGATGTCGCGAACCGTCGCCGCGTAAACCTCCGGCATCGCGCCGCGGAAGATGCAGTCGCCGGCATGGCAGGTGCCGTTCACCGTGCGGCTCACGGCGCTTACGCCGGCATCGAGCAGCTTGCGGTAGTACGCCAATCCTTCGTCGCGCAACGGATCGAGCTGATTCACGGAAATGACGTGCGGCGGCAACCCCCGCAACTCGGCCGCACTGGCTTGAAGCGGCCACGCGAGCGGATTGGTCGTGTTGGCACCGGTCGGGTCGTACACCTTCGCCAACATCGCCATCAGACCGCACCCGATGAAGTAGTCGTCGTTCTCGTGCAAAGAGAGCAGCTCGCGCGGTTTCTGCGCATACGCGCCGCTGATGTAAGGGCATTGAGCATATACGCCGTCGATCTGCGCGATACGGCCGTCCCGCTTCGCCTTCAGCGTTGTCGCAATCGTCAGGTTGCCGCCGCCTGATTCGCCGGAGACGATCAGCTTCGAAATTCCGAGCCGCGCTTTGTTGTCGGAAACCCACTGCAGCGCGCTGCTGCAGTCGTTCAATCCCGCGGGAAACGGGTACGCGCCGAGCTTGCCGGCGCCGTTCCGAAATTCGACGCCGACCGCCACCATGCCGGCCGCCGCGAGCTCGTCGCGCCACCGCACGTACTGTGCGTCCGCGGCAGCACCGATGACCATGCCGCCGCCATGAAGATGCAGCATGCCCGGCAACGGCCCCTTTGCTGCGGTGGGCCGGTGAATGAACAGCGTGATCGGATTGCCGTCGACGCCCTGGATCACCTCCTTGGTGGACGTCACACCCTTCACCGGCGGCAGCGACGTGATCAGCGCCGCGAATGCATCTCCGAAACCGGCCTCGGCCTGCGCCGCAAATTCGCGCAGATGCTCGACCGGTGCACTGGCATCGATCGGCGGCGGCTCGCCCCTGACATCGAGACCGAGCGACGCCATTGCTGCGAGCATGCGCGGATCCGCGCGCGGATCGTCGCGCAGGTTCATGGACGGGGAGCCGAGTCGG
>CAZLDA010000422.1:0-4091 GCA_964557875.1 uncultured Pseudomonadales bacterium
CTGAAGGGGAGGAGTCGCGTGCAATTCGGAATCTTCGACCATATGGAGCAGCGTGCGGGTGACCTCGGTGCGCTGTACGAGCAGAGACTACAGATGCTCGAGTATACCGACGCGGCAGGATTTGCTCGTTATCACAAGGCGGAGCATCACTTCACCACGCTCGATGCGGCGCCCTCCGCAATGGTGTTTCTCGCAGCTGCGTCGCAGCGGACCAAACGAATCCGGCTCGGATCGCTGGTGTCGCTGTTGCCGTTCTATCACCCCGTGCGCTTCGTCGAGGAGGTTTGCGCATTGGATCATCTGAGCGGCGGCCGGCTCGACGTCGGCATTGGGAAAGGTATCTCGCCGATCGAGCATCGTTTGTGGGGCAACCCCGATTCCGAGGCGGTCGCCCGCACGGCCGAGGCGATCGAGGTAGTGCGCAAAGGACTGACTACCAGGCAGCTTACTCATACGGGCGCGTTTCACAAGTTCGAAGCGCTACCGATGTTGCTCACGCCGAAGCAGATGCCCCATCCGCCGCTATGGTATCCGGGCAATGTCGAGTTCGCGGGATCGCATCGCCTCAATACCGTCGTTGGCGGCCCCGTTGCCGCCGTGCATGCGCAAGTTGCCAGATTCCACGAACTCGTCGCCAACGCAAAGGAGGATTGGAACCCCGGTGTCGCGTCGCCGCTGATCGGTGCCACCCGACACATCTTCGTGGCACCCACCCGCGAAGCGGCACACGCGCGGGCGCGTACGGCGTGGAAACGTTATGACGAGAACCTGGCCAGCCTGTGGCGCGCCAACGGCATGGAGCCGGTGTTTTCGCCAAGCCTCAACGGCAACTTCGATCTTGCCTTGGGCGCTCAAGTGCTGGTCGCCGGTACACCCGACGACGTTCGATCGCACGTCGAAAGCTTGAGTGCGAACGCCGCCCTCGACTACTTCGTCGGCGCCTTCGCATGGGGCGATCTGAATCATGAGGAAGTAATGGACTCGCTGCACCTGTTCGTCGAGGGCGTGCTGCGGCCGTTGGCAGACTAGCGTCGGATCAGGGCCAACCGGGCGCGCCCGCGCGGGCCACCCACTCTTCGCTGAACGTCCACAAGCGTTGCGCCACCGCAGGGTCGTTGGCTTCGGCGCTGCAAGGCTCGATGTGACAGTCCTGCAGGTATTGCCCGCGCAAGTCAGCCGACGGTTCGTACACCGTCGCCCACACCGAGGTGGCGGCGCCCTGGGCCGGATTTTTGGTGAACGGGCTGACCAGCTTCATCAGCAGACCGACGATCGCGGAATTGCGGCCGATGTCGGTGGTGATCAGCGTGCCCGGATGCAGCGCGCACGCGGTCAGGCCGCGGTCGACATAGCGGCGCTGCAGCGACTTCGCCATCAGCACGTTGCACAACTTCGCCTGTCCATACGCACCCATGCCCTTGAACTTCTCCCGCGTCATGGGCAGGTTCGTGAAATCGAGTTTCGCGGGCGTGCCGTGGCTGGTGCTCGAAACCATCACCACGCGCGGCGCGCCCGACGCGAGCAAACGCGGCATCAACAATCGCGCCAGCAGGAAGTGGCCGATGTGGCACACGCCCACGGTGCGCTCGAAACCTTCCTCGGTTTCCGCATACGACATCAACGCAAGCCCCGCGTTGCAGATCAGCGCGTCGATCTTGTCGGCCTTCAGGTTGTCGGCGAACCGCCGGATGCTGTCGAACGACGCGAGATCGAGTTCGGCGAACTCGGCCTTGCAGCCGGGATGCGCGGCACGCGCGCGCGCAACCGCCGCTTCGCCGCCCGTAACGGTTCGACAGGCGTAGATCACGCGCGCGCCCGCTCCGGCGAGCGCCCTCGCGGTTGGATCTCCGATGCCGGTGTTCGCACCTGTCACGATGATCGTGCGCGCCGAGAGATCGAGACCCGCCACTACCTCGTCGGCCGTCGTTTTTGAACCGAAAGTGTGTGAACCGAATTTGACCCTTCCGTTTGCTGCTCTGGACGTAGCGGTTTTGGCCTTCGGGGCTTTTGGCATTGAGTTGGTCGCCGGGGAAAAACTGCATTACATTGCGACGGGGCTTCGAGATCAAGGACGAGGATGACCGAGTCGGTTGGCGAGCGCGCCGGCGCTCCGATCGCCTACATGCAGCGCACGCGTTCGTACTACGCGGCGCTGGGCTATGCGCCATATCAATGGGCGTCGTTCCCAACGGTTCCGTTCGCGCGCTCGCCGCGCATCGCGACATCGCGCCTCGCCCTCGTCACCACCGCAGCGCGTTTCGATCCGAGCCTCGGCGATCAGGGGCCGGGCGCCGCATACAACGCCGGCGCAAAGTTCTATTCGGTGTATCGCGTGCCGATCGAACCGACGCCTGATCTGCGCATTTCGCACATTGCCTACGATCGAATCCACACCACGGCCGCCGATCCGAATACCTGGCTGCCCGTGAAGGCACTTCGCGGCGCTGTCGCGCGCGGCACGATCGGCTCGCTGGCCGCCGACGTGATCGGCATGCCCACCGATCGCAGCCAGCGCGCAACTCTGGAGCGCGATGTTCCGGCGGTGCTCGATGCGTGCCGCGAACTGAAAGCCGATATCGCCCTGCTCGTTCCCAACTGTCCCGTCTGCCATCAGTCCGTGAGTCTGGTTTCGCGTCATCTGGAAGCAAACGGCATACCGACGGTCGTGATGGGCTGCGCGCGCGACATCGTCGAGCACGTCGGTGTAGCGCGTTTCCTGTTCAGCGACTTCCCGCTGGGCAACTCTGCGGGCAAACCGTTCGACGAGCAGTCGCAACTCGACACATTGGCGCAAGCGCTCGCGCTGTTCGAAAACGCCACTGGTCCGCGCACCACCGCCGTCTCGCCGCAGACGTGGAGTACCGATGCCCGGTGGAAAGACGATTATCTGAACATCGACGCAATGCCGGCGGACGAGCTCGCCCGCCGGCGCGCCGAGTTCGCGCAACAGAAAGCCGTGGCACAACGAATCCGCGAAGGCGCGCAATGAGCACGTTGCCGCGCACCGCATTCGCCATGGTGCAAACCGCCATCCGCACGCTCGAGCCGCGCGACATCCCTATTCCCGACATCGACGAAGACTCGGCGATCCTGCGCATCGAAGCGTGTGGAATCTGCGGGTCCGATTACGAACAATTCGAAGGTCAGCTGCGCACGCCGATGCCGGTGATTCCCGGCCACGAACCGCTCGGACGCATCGCGAAGATCGGCGATCGCGCGGCGCGGCGCTGGAACGTCGACGTCGGCGATCGTGTCGCCGTCGAGACGATGCTGTCGTGCCGCCACTGCGGACCGTGTCTCTCGGGCAGCTATCACCTGTGCGATACGCGACGGATCTACTCGTACATCCCGCTGTCGGAACCACCCGGGCTGTGGGGTGCTTACGCGCAATACATGTATCTCGCGCCGAACAGCATCGTGCACCGCGTCGATCCGGGGCTTTCGCCGCAACTCGCCGTGATGTTCAACCCGCTCGGCGCAGGCTTCCGCTGGGCGGTCGAGATGCCGAATACCCGGCCGGGTGATTCGGTGGTGATCCTCGGTCCCGGACAACGCGGACTGGCATGTGTCGTCGCATGCCGCGAAGTGGGCGCCGGAACGATCATCGTCACCGGTCTTGCCGCGGACGCCAACAAGCTGGCACTGGCGCGCGTATTCGGCGCCGACCATACCATCGACGTGGACAACGAAGATTCGATCAGACGCGTAAAGGAACTAACGGGCGGACGCGGCGCCGACGTGGTGGTCGACGTTTCGTCCTATGCAACGAAGCCGGTCGCCGACGCGCTGTCGATGGTGCGGCCCGGCGGCACCGTGGTGCTTGCCGGCGTCAAAGGCTTCAAGCCGGTCGACAACTTCGTGTCCGACTACATCGTGATGAAAGAGATCAACATCAAGGGCGCGATCGGCGTGACGTCGTCCGGCTACAAGGCGGCCATCCGCGTGATCGAGTCCGGTCGCGTGCCGATGGAACGGATGCACACACACGATTTCGAGCTCGCCGTCGCGTCGCTCGCGATACGCACGCTCGCGCGCCAGGTACCCGGCGACGAGTCGATTCACTCCTGCCTCATTCCGCCGCAATGACCGCT
>CAZLDA010000423.1:0-4077 GCA_964557875.1 uncultured Pseudomonadales bacterium
ACTCAGCCCGGCCGGCATCTACCCCGGCGGTGCGGGTGCTGCCGGACCAGTGCAGCCGACCAAGACCGTCGGCAAAGCCATCACCCAAATCGTCGTTGCCGACATATCGATGTCCCTCGACAACGTCCTCGCCGTCGCGGGTATCGCCCGCGACCACACATGGGTTCTCGTCTTCGGACTGACGCTGTCGATCGCGTTCATGGGTTTCTGTGCGACGGTGCTCGCGCGTTGGCTGCAGCGTTACCACTGGATCGCGTACGTCGGCCTCCTCACCATTCTGTATGTATCCGTCTCGATGATCTGGGACGGTTCCATGGAAGTGGTTCGCGGCGCGCAACTCGCGTTCAGCGACGCCCCGTAAAACTCACCCGCGTTCTCTTCGCCCGCTCTATACGCCCATCGAGGGAGGTTCCCATGCCAGTCAGTCAACAAGACCGCATCTCGCTGTCGCACGCCGAAACCTTTCAGGACATCTCTAAGCCGCACGCGATCTTTACGCAGTTCCGACGCGAGGAACCCGTGGCGTGGTGTCCGGAGCCGTGGGGCGGTCCCGGCTTCTGGTCGATTACGAAGTACGACGACATCCAGACGATCTCCAAGCTCCCGCAGATCTTCAGCTCAGACGATCGGCTCGGCGGCATCACGCTGCCGAGCGTCGAAATGATCGCCAATCAGCGCGGCATTCCGCTCGAGCAACTGCAACAGACCGATAGCCGCTTTCAGCAGTTCGAAGGTGGACGCAGCATGATCGGGATCGACCCGCCCGAACACGTGCAGCGTCGCAGAATGGTTGCGCCCGGTTTTACTCCGCAGCGCCTCGACGCGTTGACGCCGCGCATTCGCGAGCGCGCGTGCGTGATTCTCGATGCAATCGCCGATCGCAACGAATGCGAATTCGTCTCGAGTGTGGCGGCTGAACTCCCCATTCAGATGCTTGCGGAGCTGTTCGGCGTGCCACAAGAGGATCGGCACATGCTGTTCCAGTGGTCGAACGTAATCATCGGTTTCGACGATCCCGAGATCTCCTCGTCGAACGAACAGCGGGGACAAGTGTTCATGGATCTGGCGATGTATGCGCTGAAGCTCTATGCCGCACGCAAAGAAAACCCGGGTGACGACCTCATCACCATGCTGGTCAACACCGAGGTCAACGGCGAGACGATGAGCGTGCCCGACTTCTTGTCCGCGTTCATTCTGCTCGTCGTCGCCGGCAACGAGACCACGCGCAATTCGATCTCGGGCGGCACGCTCGCGCTGTCGCAGTTTCCCGCTGAGCGGCAAAAGCTCGTCGACAATCCGTCGCTGATCGGCGGCGCAGTCGACGAGATCATCCGTTGGGTGCACCCGGTGATCTATATGCGGCGCACGGCGGTTGCGGACTACACACTGCGCGGCGTCACGATCAAGAAGGGCGACAAAGTCGCACTGTGGTACATGTCGGGCAATCGCGACGAAGAGAAGTGGGCCGATCCGTTCACCTTCAACGTGACCCGCAACGGACCTCGCCACCTCTCGTTCGGTTACGGCCAGCACCTGTGCATCGGCTGGCGGCTGGCGGAGATTCAGTTGACCGTGTTGCTCGAAGAAATGCTGGCGCGCTATCCGGACTTCGAGGTGACCGGCGGCATCACGCGGATGCGGACGAACTTCCTCAACAGCATAAAAACCATGCAGGTCCGGCACCGGTCGCGCCGCGCCGCCTGACGCCCGCAGCGGCCATTGGCCACGGCATTGTAAGTTTCCCAACAGCTACGCTGAGTAGGGTCGGTCACGTAGTCCCGGCTCGCATCGACCCCGAATCTGAGTGACAATTGGCCTGCTCCGGGCCAATTCGATTCGAAACAAACAACAGCAAGCTGGAAGGACCGAAGTGTCTCGATTGCTACTTGCGTGCCTCTCGGCACTCACCGCGGCCTTGCCCGTTCGATTTGGCTATGCCATTGCCAACAGTCTTGCTCGTGCGCATCTGTGGTTCTTTCCGCAACGCAAACACGCCGCACTCGTCAATCTTGCAACGATCATGCCCGGCAGTTCGCGTCGCGAACGTATGCGCACCGTGCTGAACATGATGGCGAGCTACAACTGCATGCTGTTCGAGTTCTTCCGTCTGCCGCGTCTCGAACGCGACGAACTGCTGCGCAACGTCGACGTCGACGGCCATCAACACGTCATCGATGCGCTGGCGCGCGGCAAGGGCGTGATCATCACGTCGAGTCATATCGGAAACTGGGAACTGGGTGCTGTGGTGTTGGCGCACCTCGGTCATCAGGTTCATGCCGTGGCCGGCGTGCAACTCGGACGCTGGCTCGCACCGGCAGTGCGCGATGCAAAGAGCGAACTTGCCGTGCACACGATCAGGCCCGAAGACGGATATCGCAAACTGTGGCGCGCGTTGTCGCGCAACGACCTGCTCGCATTGATGGTCGATGGCGACATCTTCGGACAAGGCGTGGAGTTGCCGTTTTTCGAGCGCAACGTGCGCTGGCCCGCGGGGCCGGGCGTTTTGTCCATGCGAACCGGAGCGCCTGTCGTCAGCGGTTATTGCCAACGTTTGCCGGAGGGTCGCTTCCGCGTGGTGCTCGAACCGATGCTCGATCCGGAATCGTTCGATAGTGCAGATGCGTTGAACGCCGCAATCGCCGCGACTACACAGCGGCAGATCCGCGACAACATCACGCAATGGTGCATCTTCCGCACGTTCTGGGGCGAGCCCGCCGAGGCGGCCGATTCGACCGCCGCCGAGAAGCGCGAGGTTGCCGCATGAGAATCGGCATCGTCACGCAATCGTATTACCCGCGCTTCGGCGGAGTTACCGAACATGTGCATGCGACCGCGACGGAACTGGTGCGGCGGGGCCACGACGTTAGAGTGATCACAGCGCGCTTCAAGGAAGAGCGCGACGCCGGTCTGCGAGTAGAGCGCATCGGACGTAACGTCCTGATTCCGTTCAACCGTGCGTACGTCGACTACACCGTGGGCTGGAATCTGAAAGCGCAACTCAAGGCGCTGTTCCGCCGGCACGCGTTCGATCTGATCCACACGCACTGTCCGGCGGCACCGAGCCTGCCGCTGCTCGCCCTTGCTGCAGCAGAGTGTCCGCAGGTCGGCACGTTTCACATGACCGGACGCAATCGACTGCAGGACGTGTTCAAAGCGCCACTTGCGCGGCGCATGGAGCGGCTCGATGCGCGCATCGCGGTCTCGGCGACGGCGGAGGAGTGCGCCGAGCATTACTTCGGCGGAACCTATCGTGTGATTCCGAACGGCGTCGACGTCGAGCGTTTCCATCCCGACAACGATCCGTTCGAGCAGTGGCAGTCGCGCGACAAGGTCAACATCGTATTCGTCGGCAGACTCGACCCGCGCAAGGGCGTCAATCACCTGATCGCGGCGGTGCCGCGGGTAATCGGGCGGACACGCGGTCGTGCGCGCTTTCTGATCGTCGGCGATTCGTATCTGCGCAACAAACTCGAAGCTTCGGTGCAGCCCGACATGCGTGAGCACGTCGAATTCATCGGCGCTGTTCCAGCTGAAGACCTACCGCGCTGGTATGCGACGGCCGACATTTTCGTGTCGCCGGCAACCGGTAACGAGAGCTTCGGTATCGTATTGCTCGAAGCGATGGCAGCGGGCAAGCCGGTGGTGTGTTCCGACATTCCCGGTTATCGATCGGTGGTAGTTCCCAATCAGAACGGCGTGTTGCATGCGCCGAATGATGTCGAATCGCTAGCGGACGCCTTATCCGGTCTCGTAGACGACGAAGACCATCGCACGACGCTGAGCATCAATGGCCGCAAACGTGCGCTCGAGTTTGCGTGGCCGCGCGTTACCGACGAGATCGAAGCGGTGTATCAGTCGCTCGTTGGACGTTCACCGGCGGTGTCGACGCCAAGCCGTCCGGCCGCGCGCTCCGCGGCGTGAGCGGGCGGAGTTGAGCAAGGAAGGTTCGCTGTTCCGACAGCGCAGCTTTGTGTCGTTGTGGTGGGGGCAGTTCTTCTCGATCACCGGCGACCGCTTTACGTATCTCGCGCTCGCCGGTCTCTTCTACGAACACAGCCGAACCGATTCATCGGTGAG
>CAZLDA010000424.1:0-4072 GCA_964557875.1 uncultured Pseudomonadales bacterium
CGCGGCTTCGCCGCGTTGCGCGCAACCGGCTCGAATTCCAGATCTTCCAAATCGAAGTCGTCTCCTTCATCGGCAGCCACTGCGACGTCGTCGAGTTCCTGCTTCACGCGTGCGACAGAGGGTTGTGTTCGCACCACCGTCGGCTCGTCGTCCGGCTTGAAGTCGATACCGAGATCGCCGCCGAGGTCGTCCGATACGCGTTCGACCCGATCACTCAGCGTGTTCGTGGACGTCGCAGTAGGTGCCGCCGCAGCGTCATCCATGTCTGCGTCGTCCGAATCGAGACTAAGTTCGAGTCGTCGAGCTTGCCGGTGACAGCTTCGTCGTCGTCGAGAGCAACAGGCGCAACGGGACTGTCCTCACGCATTTTTGTTTCCAACTCGCGCGCCTCGAGCAGCAGCTCGTTGTCGTCACAACGCGTGAGCAGCTCGTTCATGTGCGTTTCGAAGCCTGCTTCGTCTTTCGTTTCAGCGTAGACCTCGAGCAGCTTGACGCGAACATCCGACCGACTCGGGTCGTCGTCCAGTGCGCTGAGCAGCAGGCTGACAGCTTGCGGATAGCGACCGTAAGCGATGTAGATGTCTGCCTCGCCGATTACGTCGCTGGTCTGTGCGCCCTCGTGGTGGGCCGGTAACTCGCGCTCTTCCTCCTGTCGCGCAACGGGCTCTGCAGATACTTTGTCATCGTCGGCAATTTCTTCTACCCGTGGCCGCGTTCGCGAAACCGATGGAGATCGAACGGGCTCGTCCTCGAACGCTGCGACTTGCTCGTCTTCCTCACGGCGCCGACCACGCGCCCGCATCATTCCGGCCACCACGATCAGCACTAGGACGATCGCCGCCCCGGCGAGAACAAACGGCGACGCGAGCAACGCGCCCAGGCCACTGCCTTCTTCCTTCTTCGCAGGTGCGGGCGCGGTGGATGCGGCGTTTTTCGCCGCCTTCAGCTGTTCCTGCATCTGTGCGATCTGTTGATCGCGTACTTCGATCTGCCGCTGCGTCTGTTCCGCCTGCGACGTTGCCTTGTCCAGACGCGCAACGGCATCGTCGCGCTCCAGGGCTATGCGGTCCGCCTCTTCCTTCGCCGCGGCGAGTTGGCTTTCGAGCGCTGCTGCATCCGCGCTACCACCACCCGCACCGGTTCCGTGGTCCGAGGCATCGCCAGCCACGATGCGCAGTTCGCCGTCAGGGCCTTGCGGTGCCTTCGCGGCGGTGGGCTTCGCTGTGGCATCTACCTGGCCTGCAAGCGCCTGACTCTCTTCGGCCGGCGCAGATGTAGCGGGCGCGCCCACACTGGCGAGTCCTTCGCCGCGCCGATACGCCTGCCACGCCTCGTTCTGCGCCGCAACCTCGCTGACCGCGTCGGCGCTGGAAATCGCCTGCACGTCCGCTTCCGTCGGCAGACGCAAGGTGTAACCGGCCTTCAGCAGGTTGATGTTGCCGCCGATGAACGCCTCGGGATTCATGCGCTGGATGGCCAGCATGTTCTGCTGCACCGTCACATTTCCGGACGGACGGGCGCGTTGAGCAATCGCCCACAACGTATCGTCCCGATCGGTGACGCCATAGCTGTCGCCGGTCAAACGATCTGAGGGAGGCTGGGACTGGGTGGCTGGCTGGGTCGAACGGGGGGCACTACTGAGGGAAACCTGGGAATCGGGTCTCGTCGGTGTCCGTTCGACGCGACCGGCGGATCCTCCGCCTTTATCACTCCGCCCTGGACTCGCCACGGCGGGAGCAGCCTGCTCCTTGTATGTGGGTGGGTCGAGCAGAACGGTGTATTCCTTCAACAATCGACCGTTGGGCCAGATCACCTGTACAAGGAAGTTCAGGTAGGGCTCCGTCATCGGTTGTTCGCTGCTAACGCGCAGCACAGCGTGACCTTGATCACGCACTTCCACATGGAACTGCAGGGTCGTCAGAAAGAAGAAGCGTTCGATACCGACGCGCTTGAAATCCTCCGACGACGCCAGTTGAGCAATGATCTCGGACTCGGTCATACCGCGGGATTCGAGCAACTCGATTTCTGCGTCGAGTTTCTGGTTCAGCGCCGAGTGAATCGTTATGTCACCCAGCCCGAGGGCGAACGCTTGAGTGCACCAGAGGGTCGCAATCAGGGCGTAACCAAGTGCCAACCTGCGAGCCATAGTCGTGTCCTTCGATTTATCGAGCTGCGCCGATCCGAGGTTCGATATCGTCCGTTGATAGCGATCGTCGGAACTCACACAGGCCGCGTCATACCCGATACCTGTGACATCACCTTTCATAGCGACTCGGCGCCCGAAGGCGCCGATTCCATGCCTGCTAAAACATATCTTAGAAGAGGCGTTCAAAAAGTGCAGTAAGTAACACTTATTGCTGTTCTTTTAGCAAAAGCTCTGCAATTTGTACACTGTTCAGCGCCGCCCCTTTGCGGACATTGTCGGAAACAATCCAGAGATCGAGTCCCCGCGGATGTGAGATGTCTTCGCGGATACGGCCGACCCAAACAGGATCCTTTCCAGCGGCATCGACAACCGCAGTTGGATAGCCACCATTGTTGCGTTCGTCGAGAACCCGAACGCCCGGCGCATTCGCGAGAAGCGCGCGCGCATCGACAGCACTCAGCTTGTCGCGTGTCTCGATGTGCACCGCTTCCGAGTGTCCGTAGAAGACGGGCACGCGCACACAGGTCGGATTCACGAGGATGTCGGGTGCCTCGAGAATCTTGCGCGTCTCCCACACCATCTTCATCTCTTCCTTCGTGTAGCCGTTCTCCTGGAACACGTCGATGTGCGGGATGACGTTGAACGCGATTTGGCGCGAAAACGTCTTCGGTTCAATCGCCTTCGCGTTCAGCAGGTCTGCCGTTTGGCTGGCGAGTTCGCGAATGCCCTTCGCGCCGGCACCTGATACCGATTGATAAGTGGCAACGTTGATCCGCTCGATGCCGACCGCGTCCAGTATTGGCTTCAACGCAACCACCATTTGAATGGTCGAACAGTTCGGATTCGCGATGATGCCGCGCGGGTGCCGCTGCACGATGGCATGCGGATTTACTTCCGGAACGACTAACGGAATGGCATCGTCGTAGCGGAACTGCGACGTGTTGTCGATGACGATGCACCCCGCCTGCGCTGCCTTCGGAGCGAAGTCGGCCGATATTGAAGCTCCTGCCGAAAACAGACCGATATCCACGCCAGTGAAGTCGAACTGTTCGAGGCGCTTCACTCTCACGGAGCGGCCGCCGAATCTGATCACCTTCCC
Organism: uncultured Pseudomonadales bacterium; assembly: GCA_964557875.1. Classification (GTDB taxonomy): domain Bacteria; phylum Pseudomonadota; class Gammaproteobacteria; order Pseudomonadales; family Azotimanducaceae; genus DATJGR01. The sequence goes on from CAZLDA010000424.1 coordinate 3,246, forward strand.
CTCGGAGCGCTCGCTGGCAAGGAGGTGCAACTCCTTCACCGGGAAGTTGCGCTCCTCGAGAATTTCGATCATCGCTTCGCCGACTGCACCGGTGGCTCCGACCACCGCGACATTGACCTGGCGCATCATCTGCCTCCTTCCGCGAATGCCTGCAGCACTGCCTGCCCCATTTCTTCCGTGCCGACGATCCGAAGCCCTGCCGAGTCGTCCGGAAGAATGTCGCGCGTCCGCAGGCCCAATTCGAGGACGCGCTGCACTGCTCGATCGATGCGCGCCGCCACGTCGATGGCGCCGAACGTGTACCGAAACATCATCCCAACCGAGAGTATGGTCGCCAACGGATTAGATATGCCGCGACCGGCGATGTCCGGCGCCGACCCATGTACGGGCTCGTAGAGTCCCCGTCCATCCGAGCCCAAAGACGCCGACGGCAGCATGCCGAGCGAACCGGTAAGCATCGCCGCGACATCGGAAAGAATGTCGCCAAACATATTGCCGGTAACGATCACGTCGAACTGCTTGGGTCGCCTGACCAATTGCATGCCCGCGTTATCCACGTACATGTGACTCAGCTCGACGTCTGGGTAATCCGCCGCCACTTCCTTCATCACTTCGCGCCAGAGCTGCGTCACTTCGAGGACATTCGCTTTATCCACGGAGCACACGCGCCGATTTCGTTTGCGCGCCAGATCGAACGCAACCCGGCCGATGCGGGCGATTTCGGTCTCGTCGTAGACGTCGGTGTTGAAGCCGCGCCGCAGGTTGTCGACCAATTCGATGCCGCGCGGTTTGCCGAAGTAGATGCCCCCGGTGAGTTCTCGAACGAT
>CAZLDA010000425.1:0-4068 GCA_964557875.1 uncultured Pseudomonadales bacterium
GGCGTTCGAACGAGAAGCTGATGTCGATCGGCCGCGTTTGCACCTGCGGCCACACGCGCGCGCCGCGCGCGAATTGCTCCTCTACCCGCGCCATGGTACGCGGCACGTTTTCCGGCGTGGCAGCCGAGTCGAACAACGGCGAGAACGTGGTCGGAATGTTGTACTTCAGCGACAGCTCGGCCAGCTGATCGATACGCGCGATCGTCAGATCGGTGGCATAGAACTCCGGCACCACCTGCAACATGCGGCCGTATTCGCCGAGCACTTTTGCAAGCCCATCGAGTTCCGCCTGATAGGCGTAGCGGCTCGGCACCGGATGCAGCTTTTCGTCGACGTCGACGAAGCTCGTGCTCAAACCGACCGCGCCGGCCTCCAGACACTCGCGCAGGAGATCCTGCATCGCGGCAATTTCGTCACGGTTCGCCGCGCGTTTCTGCGAGGCATCACCCATCACCCACAAGCGGATGACGCTATGGCCCACCAACGGTGCGACGTTGATCGCGAGATTGCGCTTCAGCGCATCGACATATCCGCCGAAGCTCTCCCACGTCCACTCGAAGGCTTCGGTGAATGCGGCGGGAGGCAACTCCTCGATCTGCTGGAACATGCCGACCAGCGCGCGGCGGTCGGTCGCCTTCAACGGCGCAAGCGACAGCGAGCAATTGCCGGGAACCACCGTGGTTACGCCGTGCTCGATCGCCGGACGCGCTGCGCCATCCCACAGCAACTGCACGTCGAAGTGTGTGTGTGGATCGATGAAGCCAGGCGCAACGACGCGCCCCTTCGCGTCGATCACTCGCTTCGCGTCGGACCCGAGTTGCCCGATCGCAGCGATTGCACCGCGCTCCACGGCCACGTCGGCATTGAACGCAGCGCGTCCCGTACCGTCGACGACCCTGCCGCCCTTGATGATCAGATCGAACATGTCATTCCCTCCAAAATGCCGCGCCAAGAATGGCCGACCAGTTCCGAAATGTGTTTTGCATTGCAGTTGCGCATGAGCCGCAGGCCCGCTTCGGTATTGAGCACGACATTGGATTCCGTCCCGCTATCGAAGCGCAGACGCACGATCAGGTCTGCGTGACCGTCGTGGCCGCCAGCGATTTCAGCACCGACGATGACCGCACCTTTTGCCGTCTCGTATGCAGCCTCGTGCTTCAGCGCGGCGGCTCGACGAATACGATGTCACTGCCGAGCAGTACGCCCGAGGGACGGCGCAGGAAGATGTGCAGGTTCCAGCTTTTGAGCTTCTCGAGCGCCGCGTCGGCGTCTTCGTTCGGCATGACCCGCTCGATCAGTTGAGCGAAGGTCTCATCGGGTTCCGGCGTGACGTGCGCGCGCTGCGTTGTGAGGCTCACTGGTAATTTCCCGGGATTTTGCTGCTGGATGCCGGTGCGGAGACCGACGATACAGATTTGCAATGCGTTATAAAAATTCCTTGGCTTTGCCTTATAGTCTGGCATAGTTTATGAGTCAATCCGTTTCTGGCGAGAGACGCTTCTTCTTTGCGAAAACCCGCTTCCTAATTTGAACTCCCGAGGGGAACACATGAGCGAACCGACCTACCTTCCGCTGCTGAATTCGATCGCCGTCAACGAAGCCAAAGGGCAGATTCTGCTCGACGCTTGGGCGTGCACAACCAAAGACGAATCGCTGGCGCAGGCCCTGCGCTTCGTCGCCATTCGCGAAGGCGAACACGCAATGGCATTCACCAAGCGCATGTGCGAACTGGGCCACGCGGTATGCGAAGAAAAGGCCTATCAGGTGTTCAAGGATTTCGATGGACTGCTCGCTTGCGTGAAGTCGTCGATCAGCGACGCGCAGAAGATCGAACGGCTGCAGGGTCGTCGCGGCAATGAAGAAGGCAAAGATCCGTTCACCGGCTTCTTCAACGACACGACGATCGACCCGCAAACCGGCGAACTGCTCGGCCGCTACATTGCCGAGGAACGCGACAGCGGCCGCCGCCTGAAGGCCGAATACGACCGCGTCTGCGGGATGACCATGTCGTCGAACTCGGAAATGGCCGAGCTGAAAGCATGCGTCGCCGAACTGCGCCAGGAAGTTGCGAAACTGAAAGGTATTCGCAGCGTCGCTTGAGATTCGTCAGAGCCCGTCAGAGTAGCCAAGCTTCTTCCGGAACACTCATGAGCCAACGTGCATGAGCAATCGCGAAGAAGCCAAGCACTCGCGACGGCGGAAGATCGTTCGCGCCGCACGCGTGTTGATGCAGCAAACGGGCGACACCGGTTTTTCGATGCGCGCGCTCGCCGAACAGGCGGGCGTCAGCATCGCGACGCCCTACAACCTGTTCGGCTCCAAGCAGGCGATCATGTTCGCCGTACTCGACGCCGACCTCGAGTACTACCAGAAGCGTCTCGCGAAGGTTCGCGTCGACGAACTCGACGTGTTCTTCAAGGCAGTCTCGCTCGCGACCACGCTCTACTCCACCGAACCGAGTTTCTATCGCGCGGTGCTGTTCGCCGTTTACAACGACGGTGGGCGCGAATTCAAATCGATGTTCGGCGGACCGCGCCACATCATGTGGAAGGGTTTCGTGCAGGACGCGGTGAAGGCTGGGTTTCTGTCCAGTGACGTGGAACCCGATGCATTCGCCATCAATCTCGGCCGCACGTTCTTTTCCGCCATCCTCGAATGGGTGTCGGGAGAACTCACGCTGCCTGAACTCGAAGCGTGGGTGCAGTACGGCTTCGCGCTGTCGCTCTCTGCGATGTCGACGCCCTTGAGCGCCGATCGTCTGCACGACAAGGCGGTTGCACAACAGGTGCGCCTGGTGAAGTTGTGGAAACAGAAATACCGGGCAAGCCTCAAAGCTCGGAACGGCACATCGCCCGTTAAGACTTCGTAGCGCTCGAGACGATCACGGTTGCTGCTGACGCATGCGCCGCCTCAATCGCCAGATCACCGCCAGCGCCGCACCCGCAGGCACACCGAATATCAACACGAAGATCGGCAGTTCCTCGCTCGCGGCATAGCCCGCCTGTGTGACGCCGACCCACATGTTGGTCACCGCGATCATGAACCAGAAGATCATGAACGTGCGGGTCGCCCGGATGAGCGCGGGCACGCTGCCGCCACCCAGGACGCGCGCGACCCCGATGCACGCTCCCCAAACAATGAACCCGATGAGAATGATGATTGCGGTGCGCATCGTTCGTTGACACGTTGTCGAATGGTGGCAAGGCTACACCACCGATTCCGTGGGAGACGACAGTGAGCGAACCCGATCTGTTGACGTTGCTCGCAACCGAAACGCTCGGCGACTTCGAGTGCCGCCAGGTAACTCTGTTGGGAAGCACGAAGTCCGTATACGTCACGGGATCGGGACCGGCTGTGATCGTGATGTCGGAAATGCCCGGCATCTATCACCACGTCGCGCGCTTTGCGCGGTTCGTGCGCGACGCAGGCTTTACCGTATGGATGCCGCATCTGTTCGGAACCATTGGCGCGATGCCCACGCCCGATCAATTTCGCACGACGATGGCGCGCGCTTGCATCAGCAAAGAGTTCCGGGCGTTTGCGGCCGACAGCTCCAGCCCGATCACCGTGTGGTTGCGTGCACTCGCAGCTCACGCTCACGGCGAGTGCGGCGGGAAAGGTGTTGGCGCCATCGGCATGTGCTTCACCGGCAACTTCGCGCTGTCGATGATGCTGGAACCCGCCATGCGTGCACCGGTGTTGTCGCAACCATCGCTGCCGATGGGTCGCGCCGGCGGCCTGCACATCGCGCCTGACGAACTGGAAGAGGTGCGCGAAAGGATGCTGGAAGAAGATCTGACGGTGCTCGCGTATCGCTTCGAAGGCGACAAGTACTGCAAGGCAGAACGCTTCGCCGCTTACGAAGCGGCCCTCGGCGATCGCTTCATCGGGCGCGTGTTGCCGGACGACTCGGCCGCGAAGAACGTGCCGACACCTCCGCACAGCGTGGTGACGCTGCACCTGATCGACCGCGAAGGCGAACCGACGCGGGCGGCGGTGGACGAGATACTCGGCTTCTTCGAACTACGTTTGAAAGACAGCGGCTGAACTGATTTCAGGCCAGCGAGC